>CAUTRH010000027.1:0-6338 GCA_963540905.1 uncultured Acholeplasmataceae bacterium
AATTTTTGAAGAAAAAAACTGATTTTTAAAGTTTTTAAAAAATATTTAAAAATTTTATGTAAACGCTTACAAAATCTTTATATATAGAATATAATAAGTGTATGAATTGAGGCCGACATCGGCCAGAAAAGGGGTAAATATGAAAACAAGCACTAAAGCAAATAAATTGCTTTCAACAATCTTGAAAATATTTGCAATCACTGCTTTAACACTAGGTATTTTTGCACTCATGTTTTCGTGCAAAACTACACCAAAACCAAGTCCAGATCCAAAGCCAACAGACCCGGATTTAACTCAATTGACAGTTCCAAGTGGAACAATTGATAAAAACTTTGCTCTAGACCGCAAAATTGGCAATTTTGACGTTACATACGAAATTACAAAAGGTCAAAATGCAGCGAAAATTAAAGACGGCTACACTATTGAAGTAGTGCAACAAGACGAAGACGTGGAAGTTACTTTAAAAGCAACTGCAGGTTCAGTTTCAAAAGAATTTACTTTCACTGTTGCCAAAAAAGGTACGCAACCACAACCAGAGCCAGAAACTCCAGAAAAACTACTTAAAAAACTAAAACTGCCGAAAACAGTTGACGGCGACCTTGAATTAACTAAAGAAATTGAAGGAAAGACAGTTAACTGGACTTCATCTCACCCAAATATTTTGAAAATCGAAGACGGCAAGGCAAAATACACAGCGCCAGAATCCACAACCGAAGTTACTTTAACTGCTGAAATTGAAGGTAAAACTCGTGAGTTTAAAGTAAACGTACAAGGCAGTAAAGTCAGAATTACTTTTGCTAACCCAAAAAGCCGACATCCCTGCCCTTGAAGTTGCGCGTGGTTCAAACGTTGAACTTAGCCAATTGCCAAAAGAAGATAAATATGACAGCGCAGAACGTGGTGAGTTTTTATACTGGCAAATCAAAAAAAACAATAAGTTAGAACAAGTTACTGAAGATGATTTAAAAAATCTTACACACGACCTTAAATTAGTTGCCAAAACTGCTTCAAAAGGTACACACCGTGTAGTTTTTAAAGGTAGAGACGGCCAAGAAATTTATCGTGGTGCTTCAAAAGACGGCAAACCAGTTCAACTAAAAGACATTGACTTTAATAAATTGCTTGACTTAAAAGAAAACGAAACTTTAAAATGGTTGCCAGAAGACCAATATAATTCACTTACTCAAGCCACTGTATTTACCCCTGAAATCACTGTTCAAACTAAAAAAATCAATTTAACTTTCTACGATAAAGACAACACTACAAAACTAAAAAAACTAGAAGCATTCCCTGGTAAGTTTGAGTTATCTCAATATGGAGACTTATTTAAAGAAAAAAACATTAAGTACGACTTTAGAGGTTGGTTAAATAAACAAACTAACGAGCCTATTGCTGACATCAACAAGTTAACTGAAGACACAGAACTTGTTCCAAACATTGTTGAATACACTGTTCTTGACATTACTTTTAAAAACGAAGACGCAACAGACTTGGCTAAGCTACAAGTTAGAAAGAACTTCAATAGCACTGACAAAGAATTAAAACAATGGAACTCACACTTCACAGCAAGAGACCAAAGAATTCCAAAAGTTCCACAAAAAGAATTCCACTATGCAAAATGGTCACAAGCCTTCCCACACGACTTTACCGAATCTACAGTAATCACTCCTGTTTACACAGAACACAAAAAAATTACTTATCGTTTCTTTATTGGTGCAACTGAACACAAAGTAGAAGGCCACGTTGGTCAACCAGTAACTCCACCTGCTATTCCTAATAAAGTCGGATACACACAAGAATGGGTATTTAAAGACACAGGTAAAGCACTTGGCGAAAACGCTAAGTTTGTAAAAACTCATGATGGCAAAATCTTTGAAGTAAAAGAAACTTTAATTAAATACACCTTAACTTATAAGTCAGGAGACACCACTATTCAAACCAAAGAGTTTGACGTAACTACAGAAACGTTTGATTTAATAGCTTTCCCAAATACTCCTAGCAAAATCTTTGAGGGTTGGTATAAAGAAGCAGACTTTCAAACTCAAATTACCAAAATTGAAAAAGGTACAGTTGGCGACATCACAGTTTACGCTAAACTAAAAGACTTTAGACCAACTGTTAAGTTTACCTTTACAGATGGCAGACCTGATGAAACTAAACAATATGCATATGGTGAAAAAATCCAATACCCTGCACTAAGTACTACACCAGGCTACGACTTTAAATGGTCTGAAATGCCAGAAAACGCAGAAAAAGACATCACTATTTCTGAAGTTAAAACAGTCCACACTTACTCAATTACTTATCAAGGACTAGAAGGCGCACAAAACTCACCTGACAATCAGTCAACTTATACAGTTGAAAACAAAGTAGAGTTCAAACCTGCATTTAAAGAAAAACATCACTTCAAAAGATGGATTGATACAGAAACCAATGAAGAAATCAAATCTACCGATGGTAAGTTTAAAGACTTAACTTTAAGAGCAGAATTTGAAGAATCTAACTTTACTGCAAAACTTGAAGTTGTAAACCAAAATACAGTAACCTTAACTTTCACAGAAGACGCTGAACTTGCGGCTGCCATCGCTGACCCTAAATCAGTATTAGAAGGCCTTGATATTCCAGATGCTTTTGATTTAAACAAGATTAAAATAACTTACGCAAATAAAGTGATGACTATTACTTTTGAAGAAGGGTTTGTCAAAGCCGACTACGTTAAGAGACTTTCATACACAGAAGGTGACGGATCTGGCGTGATTTACTCAAGATTTATGATTAAAGCAGCAAACATTAAGAATGCTGCAATGATGACCTTGCCTGAAGTTCCTGCATTCTACTTAAAATCATCAGTACTTGAAGGCGATTCGCCTAAATGGGACAAAGTTCCTGTAAACACTGCGCTTTCTCAAGAACAAAAAGACGCAGAGCCACAGGCAACTCCACTTAAACACGAACTTACTTTAAAATACAACACCAAAGCACATGGTCAGCAAGAAGAGAAAAAAGAGTTTATCCACAACAGCAAAATTACCGATGAACTACTTACTCCAAAAGACGTGCCAGGCTACCGTTTTGTTGGTTGGTATAAAGAAGATACCTTTACTACTAAAGTAGAGGCAAAAGACTTAACCGATACTAAAACTGCAATTACTCTACACGCCAAATTTGAGTTAATAACTTTTAAAATTGAGTATGTTGTTAACTCAAAAATCGGCCAAGTTGCTAATACCAACCCAACTACCTACACTGTAGAAAGTGAAGAAATTACCTTCACTGCACTTGAAAATGGCAAAGGATATACCTTTAAAGGTTGGGATATTGCTAAAATTGAAAAAGGTTCAGTCGGCGATAAAGTAATTACTGCAAACATTGAAATTACTAAACACAAGGCTTACTTAGACAGCGCTTCTATGTCTAAATTTTCATACAATTCAGCCAAATCTGCTTTAAGTGATGTCAAAGAAGAAAATGGTGAACACTTCGTTGAATTTAACTACTTTGATGGTCTTGAGTTAAAACCAGTTTTAGATATACGTGAAGGCTACACCTTTGAACACTGGAGTTTAACTAAACGCGGAACCGCAGATCCTTACACTAAGATTGAAAACAATAAAATCGGTGCTAACCAAATTGACTACAACATTAACTTAACAATTAGCCAAAAAGAAAGTTATTTGGGCTTCGGAGACTTACACACCAAAGCAGGTTCATTTCTTGTTAAGGTCACACAAATTTCAGACATTAAAGAAATTCAAGGTTCAGATGGTCAAAAAGGTGAATTTGTTAACCTTGCTGTAGTCGATAAAACTGGTAAATACTTAGTAGTGCTAGTAATGAAAGATTTTGCTGCTAAGATTGATGACATAGTTATTCTTGATTTTATGAAAGACATCTTTAAACAAACTACTTATCAACACATTGAAATTCACGGTTTTGAGGGAAAAGACTATGTATACTACGAAAACTCAGATATTCGCAAATACACAGGCTCAGAAACAATAGATCCAGTTGCAGCAACTCAAGTTGCCGACCTAAATGCTCTTTGGAATACAGAAACTGGTACTTTGGTTTCAATTAACAGCCAAGTAATTAAAAAGGTTGGTGAAAAATATTACCTTCAAATTGACAGTAGAAGAAAGATTGAACTAGTTGTATTAAACGATGCTGCTAAAGCGCTACTAGCAGACGGCAAGGCTGTTCACATCAAAGACGCTGTCTACAGATACTTTCAAACTAAACGCGGTCTGTTTATCTTAAGTCAAACTGGACTTGCACTAGACGCTGAGTTTGAGAAAAACCAAACTCGTGACAGAGTAAAATCTGAATTGAAAGCATTATTTGACTTAAAGAGTGAACTTCGTTCAAGAGATGAAGTTAAATTGCCTCAAGAACTACACGGTCAAAAATTAACTTGGACATATACTCCTGCCGACATTTTAGACGGAGACGGCAAAGTTAAAACTGACCAAAGTCTTGATGGCACCAAAGTTAAGTTTACCGCCACAGTTTCAGAAGGTATTTTGAAAGACGAAGTCTTTGAATACGAAGTTACTTATAAATACTTAAAAGAAGGTGAAGTTAATCCTGAAAAAACAGCAACATTTGAGTTTAAAGATGATAAACTTAAAGAAAATAACGTAAATGGTATTCCTGCAAGTCTTGTTAAAAAAGGTAAATACTACAAAGATGCAAAAGGTATAAAACTTGCTTCAAATAAAGAAAAAGGTACCGTTGAACTTACTTTTGCTGGCTACAAAGTTAAATCAATTACTGTAGTTTTCGGAAGTACAAACGCTAAACCTGGATTTGGTAATGTGAATGGCAACCAAATTGAAGGTGAAGGTAAAGGTAAAGATATAACAAAAACTTTCACATTCGCGGATGCTGTTGAAAAGATTGTGATTACCGCAGAAAAACCACTTTATATTAGTTCATTTACTGTAGTTGTTGTGCCTGCTTAATCTAGATTAAACTACTTAATAAAATAAACCCTCTTATCAATTTGATAAGGGGGTTTATTTTGCTTAATTTCTATTTTTCTAGAAAATCACTACCTTTAAAGCATTCTGGTTCTAATTTCTCCATTTCAGGAAATTTTAGTTTTTCTGCCCAAAAGTAGCCAACTATCGCCACGGTATTTGAGAGATTTAAAGAGCGGACATGTCTAGACATTGGAATTCTAAAACATTTGTCTAAGTTGTTTTTTAAAATTTCTTTATCAATCCCAGTGGTTTCTTTGCCAAACATCAAATAAACTGGTTTGTCTGGCTTAAAGTCAAGGTCAGTGTAGCACTGCTTTGCGTAGCGAGAAAGATAGTAAATTTGCGTGGGGTTATTTCGCTTTAAGAAGTTGTCGTAGTCTAGGTAAAAAGTAACACGACTAAACTGACGGTAGTCAAGTGCAGCTCTCCTCATTCTTGAGTCGTTTATGTCAAACCCAGTTGGCTCAATGATATGCAGATGAGCATTTAAGGCTACACAAGTTCGCATAATATTTCCAACATTTTCAGGAATTAGTGGTTCAAATAACACTATGTTAAGCATCACGACCTGCCTTGTTTAAAAGTTCAGTCTGCAGACCTTTTAGTGATGCTGTGATATCTACATAAAAAGGATGCGGGTTGCTTAGTCTCAAAACCTCTGGCCAAACTTCTTTAAATTGAGTGCCTAGTCTTTTTCTTGCTTTTTTAAGCGTGTCTTTAACTAAAATTTCACCATTTTTAAAAACCAGTGCGTGTGCAGGTATTAACCTGCAACCTTTTAAACTTAATTTAGTCTGTAGATCAGACAGTGCATATACTGATGTCTCTTGTCCTAGCTTTTCGCCGTTTAAGGCAATTAAATCACCAATTGCTTTTTCATCTTTATAAATTCTAAAAACTTCTTTTACTCCAGGAAGGGTAGTTTTTTCTGCAGTCGCAGAAACTTTAATCTTTGGAACTACCACTCCGTTTTCCGCGGTAGCGGCTAGTTTATAGACAGCTCCAAGCACGGGTTGAGAACTCGCGGTAATCAGTCTTTCGCCAACTCCAAACAAATCTACCTTTGCACCTTGATTGGTAAGTAAGTCAGTAATAATGTATTCATCTAGTGAGTTAGTTGCGCAAATTTTGACAAAACTCATGCCAGCGCTGTCTAGTTCTTTTCTAATTTGTTTAGAAAGGTAAGCGATATCTCCGCTGTCTATTCTAACTGACTGGACTTTTAGACCTTGCTTGTCTAAAACTTCTTTTTGAAGTTTAATGACATTTGCAAAACCAGAGCCTAAAGTTGAGTAAGTATCAATGAGCAAACTAATGTTTCTAGGGTTATGTTTAGCCCAAGTTAAAAATGCTGTG
>CAUTRH010000028.1:0-6308 GCA_963540905.1 uncultured Acholeplasmataceae bacterium
TGAAAAAGATTATGATAAATTATCGGAAAGCAAAAAAATATTATATAATTATTTTGTATTTAGTAAATATTTGAAAGGGATCTGGAGCAAACACTAAATACTTAAATAAATTGTCTCTAGATATAAATTAAGTATGAAAATCACTAAAGTTCAAGTTAAACTTCTCGAAGATTCACAAAAACTTCTTGCAGTTGCTTCAGTTGTGTTTGACGATGTATTCGTTGTTCACGGTGTAAAAGTTCTTGAAGGAGAGTCAGGTCTATTTATCGCTATGCCTTCTCGTAAAACTAACACTGGTGAAAATAGAGACATTGCACACCCTATTGTAAGTGAATTTAGATCAGAATTAACAGACGCTGTATTAAAAGAATACAACGCACAAGTTCAAGCTAAATAAGTTAATTTAATATAATTTTAAAATAAAAGTAGGGTCTACCTACTTTTATTTTTTTAAACTAAAAAACAAATAAGAAGGTTACATATGGAAACAATCATTAATGGTAAAAAAATTAAACTCTTTACTCTATCTGCAAATCCAGACCTTGCAGATAAAATTTCTGCATACACAAACATTCCTTTATCTAAAGTAAATACGCTGAAGTTCCAGGACGGCGAAGTTTGTCTGTCTGCCGACGAAAGTGTGCGAGCATGTCATACTTTTATAATTCAGCCAACTTGCCGTCCAGTTAACGAAAACTTAATGGAATTATTTATTTTTGTGGACTCTTTAAAAAGAGCCTCTGTTGGACCAATTTCTGTAATCATGCCGTACTATGGTTATTGCCGTCAAGACAGGAAAGACCAGTCTAGATTGCCAATTACTGCAAAGTTAGTGGCAAATCTACTGGAAAAATCTGGAATTGACAGACTAATTTGCATTGACTTGCATGTTGCCCAAATTCAAGGATTCTTTGACATTCCAATTGACAACTTCTCAGCTGCTGCTGTTTTTGCTGCACACATGGACAAAAAGAAACTAAAAGATGTTATTGTTGTTTCACCTGACCACGGTGGGGCTGCGCGTGCGCGAAATTTTTCTAAACTACTTAAAAACGAAACACCAATTGCAATTATTGACAAACGCCGACCACGCGCAAATGTTGCCGAAATCCTAAACATCATTGGCGATGTTAAAGACAAAACTTGTATTCTATTTGACGACATCATAGATACCGCTGGCACCTTAGTAGCAGGTGCAGAAGCGCTTCGAAAAGCAGGCGCAAAAGAAGTCTACGCAATTGCTACACACCCGATTTTTTCTGGAAGTGCTGTTGAAAAAATCAACAATTCTTGCCTAAAAGAAGTAATAGTGGCAGACACTATTCCTTTGCAACAAGACGCTAAAGAGTCTGCAAAAATTGTGCAACTGACCATGAGTAAAATGCTTGGTAAAGCAATTTTAAATATCATTAATGACGTTTCTGTAACCCCTGTATTTCAAAAAATAGAAGAGTAGATGAAACTAATTGTTGGACTGGGAAATCCAGGTGCGCAGTATGAAAAAACTAGACACAACATTGGATTTCAAATACTTGATTTATTTGAAACACAACTTCAAAAACAGTTTACTTTTAACTCAAAATTTGAATGTTTTGAGTTAAAAGAAAAAATCAACCACGAAAACGTTATTTTGATTAAACCAACTACTTTCATGAACTTATCTGGAAACGCTTTGATTAAAGTTAAAAACTACTTTAAAGTAGACACTGCAGATATTTTGGTGATAGTTGACGACATAAACCTACCACTTGGCTCAGTTAGAATAAGAGAATCTGGGTCTGCTGGTGGACACAATGGACTGAAAAGCATTGAGGCAGTACTTGGTACTATTCAATATAAAAGAATAAAGATAGGTTGCGGTAAGCCAAATGTTGACGTTGATTTAAAAGACTATGTTCTGGCTAATTTCTCAAAAGCAGAACAAGATACTTTAACTAAAGAAGTCTATCCTGTTGCGGTTGATGCAATTTCTGCTTTTATTTCTGGTGTTGAGTTTCACAAAATAACTTCTAAATACAATATAAATGCTTGATTTAAAACTTCTTAACTTCTTAAAAAATGCATATAAGAATGCCCAACACTCTGTATCTGAGTGCATTTCTTATAATGCATTTTTTACTGTTAAAACCTATTTAAATAGCACAGGGACAGTGTTTTTGGTTCTGCCAAACCTACATCAGGCCCAACTTTATTTTGACTATCTTTCCGATATCTTTGACTCAGAACAAGTTCTGTTTTTTCCGGTAGACGAACTGATTACCCAAATCATGGCCTTTTCTTCAAAGGACTTTTTAAGTCAGCGTGTCAACACAGTTCACGCACTTTTAAACAACCAAAGAAAAATAGTAGTCACAAATGACCTTGCTTTAACTAAAAGACTTTTTAGTGTGATTAAGTACCAAGAAAATCAGGTTTTTATAAATCCAGGCATGGAGTTAAAACCAGAGACTCTGGCTGAAAAACTAATAACTTTTGGTTATCAAAAAGAGTACACTTTAAGCGCACCAGATACTTACTCAACTCGCGGAGATATATTTGACATTTATCCGCTTGGATATGCAGATCCAATTAGAATAAACTTTTCAGATGACATAGTTGAAACAATTAAAACCTTTAGTCTAGATACTCAACTTTCAAAAACTAAAGTTGAGTCACTATCTCTTTTTCCAGCAACTGAACTGTTTTACACAGATGACGAGTTGAAACAGGCTGAGTCTAAAATTATAGGTTACTTCAGTAATTTAAACTTATCTTTTGAGGAAAAAGAAAAGTTAAATAAAGATATGCTTAATTTAGTTAATAGAACTGAGTTAGATTCACTAGGTTTGTACTTAGGTTTTTTTACCGAAAGTAACAATACTATCTTTGATTTTGGTAAATCCAGTGAAGTGATATTTGTAGATAAAGAAAAATACCAAATCAACAACACTCAACGCAAAGACGACCTTGCTCAGTTTAAAACTAGTTACAACGGCAGTAATTTAATTACCAGCAATTTTCTATATGACTTTGAAAAGTCGCTTAGCAGAGCGACTTTAGAGTTTCAAACTAATGTTTTTTTAAGTGAAAAATATGTATTTGAGCCTGATTTTTACGCAGGTAACTTTGAAAAGTTTTATATCTACAACAATGATATTTTAAAAAAATACCAAACTGTTTTACTCTACAAAGCAGATGCAGAAAAAAACCAAATTGCCGATTTTCTTTTAGAAAAAGAAATTAAGTTTTCAGAAAGTTTTCAAAATAAAGAAGTCAATGTTTGGTTAGTTAAAGACAGTACGCACCTTAGTTTTATAGATCCTTTTTTAAAACTTGCTGTATTTTCTTCGTATGTTTTGTTTAACTCAAACTCCAAACCTAAAGTCAGATATAAATCACTGCTTGGCAACGCCAAGACTATAGAGAATCCAGATGAACTTACTATAAATGAATACGTTGTACATGTTAATTTCGGAATTGGAAAATACCTTGGTTTAACTACTAACACAATATCTGGATTTAAAAAAGACTATTTACTGCTTGAATACGCTAACTCAGAAAAAGTATATGTCCCAGTTTCACAAATTAACTTAGTGTTAAAATACGCAAAACCTGGTGCAGATGTTAAGTTAAGTGTGTTGGGTTCAAAAAAATGGACAGCCGCAAAACTAAAAGCGTATGAAAACGCAAAGGCAGTAGCAAGCCGTTTAATTGCGTTATATGAAGCCAGACACAATTCTAGAGGTACCGAAATCAAAGGAGAACCTGAATTTGAAGAAGAACTTGCAAAAGATTTTAACTTTCAGTTAACTAAAGACCAAGAAACCGCCATTCAAGCGGTTTTTACAGACATGGCCAAACCAGTTCCAATGGAAAGACTTATAATTGGCGACGTTGGTTTTGGCAAAACCGAGGTTGCATTAAGAGCAGCCTACAGAGCCATAATTTCTGCCAAACAAGTTGCCTATATTTGTCCAACTACTATACTAGCAAGTCAGCAAGCGGAACTTTTTAAAACTAGACTAACTAAGTTTGGCGTTAACGTTGCTGTACTTTCCCGTTTAGTTGAAAAAAACAAACAGACCAAATACATACACTGGCTTAGCACCGGAATTTACGACATAGCTATTGGCACCCACCGTCTACTTTCTAAAGATATTAAATTAAAAAACTTAGGTTTACTTATAATTGACGAAGAACAGCGTTTTGGTGCGATTGACAAAGAAAAAATTAAAGAACTTACTTTAAATGTAGATACGCTTTACTTATCTGCAACTCCAATTCCGCGCACTCTTGAACAAACTCTTTCTGGCCTAAAGTCCTACTCCTTAATTGAATCTCCGCCAAACAACCGCTATCCTGTGCAAACTTACGTGCTTCCGCACGAAGACTTAATTGTCAAAGAAATCATTAAAAGAGAACTTTCTAGAGCAGGCCAAGTTTTTTACCTCTTTAACGATATTGCCAAAATTAAACAAAAGTTAAAGACCTTAAAAGCCCAAGTTCCAGAGGCTAAAATAGCATATGTACATAGCAAGTTAAATAAAGCAGAGATCGAAAATATACTTAGCGATTTTGTTGAACACAAAATAGATGTGCTATTAACCACCACTATTATTGAGGCTGGCATTGATATAGCCAATGCCAATACCTTAATTGTTGAACGCGCTGACCACTTTGGCCTTGCTCAACTTTATCAACTTAGAGGCAGAGTCGGCAGAAGTGACAAAATCGCTTATGCTTACTTTACTTATCAAAAAGGCAAAGAAATGACTGAAGACGCCAAAAAACGACTAAGCGCAATTAAACGTTTTGTTAATTTAGGTTCTGGGTTTGCCATATCTTTAGAAGACCTTTCCATCAGAGGAGGTGGTGATATTTTTGGCAAAGAACAGTCCGGCTTTATTGAAAGTGTGGGTACACAAATGTACTTGAAGTTAATTTCTGAGCAGTTAACTGGCAAACCTGCATTTGAAGAAACTGACACCAAAACTTCCTTTTACTCACAATCCATTGACAAGACCTACATAGAAAGCGAAAACTTAAGAATTGCTTATCACAAAAAAATTGCAAGACTAACTTCTTTTAAAGAAGCGGAAACCTTGCTTGCTGAGTTTAAAGATATTTTTGGCGTAGTTCCAGGTTCTGAGCAAAACTACGTATACTCAGTAGTTTTTAAAAACCTAAGACAAATACTCGGTATTTTAAATATCTCGCTTGCAAATAAAGAAGTAGGTATAGAATTTAAAAATAGTCCTAATGCTATAATGTCTAAAAAACCAGTCTTAAAGTTTTGTGTTAAAAGTCCAAATGTGCGTTTAAAGTCTACTTTAAACTCAACATTTGTGTATTTAAAGACAGACAATTTAGCTGAGTGGACTAAAGAAACTATTTTATTTTTAGAGCACCTAGAAAAGGAGGCTGAAAATGCAGATAATTGACGGAATTAAAATCTCAGAACAAATTAAACAACAACTTAAGCAGGAAGTTAAACAAATAAAAGAACAAACTAATTTAGTGCCAGGTCTGGCAATTGTATTGGTTGGCGCAGACCCTGCTTCAAAAATTTACGTTAACAAAAAAATCAAAACAGCCACAGACCTAGGTTTTCAGGCGACTCTCTTTTCGTTTTCTGAAACTGAACCTGAAAGTAAAGTAATTATCCAAATTCAAAAATTAAATAAAGATCCTTTGTATTCAGGAATTATTGTGCAACTACCATTGCCAAAAGGCTTTGATAAGTTTGCAATACTAGACGCAGTTGCTAAAGAAAAAGATGTAGACGGCTTTGGCTTAGTTTCACAAGGCCTGCTTTTTGAAGGCAGAGCAGGGTTTTTGCCTGCTACTGCTAGAGGTGTACTTGAGTTAATTGAAAGCACTAATACCGAAATTAAAGGTAAAAACTGCGTTGTTGTTGGGCGTAGTTTAATTGTTGGGCAACCTGTTGCCAAAATCCTGCAAGACAGAAATGCAACTGTTACAGTTTGCCACAGCCACACTAAAAACTTAGAGTTTTTCACTAGAAACGCAGATATATTAGTAGTAGCCGTAGGTATTCCTAATTTTATTAAAGGCAGTATGGTTAAGGTAAACTCTGTAGTAATTGATGTTGGTATCAATAAGGTTGATGGCAAAATAGTTGGCGATGTTGAGTTTAGTTCAGTTGCTAAAGTCGCCAGCCACTTAACACCAGTACCAGGTGGAGTGGGGCCACTTACTGTAGTTTCACTTCTTAAAAATACACTAGATGCGTTTAAAAAAATAAACAAACTTAAATTAAAGAATTCCCAGCCACATCCACTATATAAAAGTTAATAAAATTCAGACTA
>CAUTRH010000029.1:0-6229 GCA_963540905.1 uncultured Acholeplasmataceae bacterium
TCACTAAGTTTGTGCCTTCTTTTGTGGTAGCGTTTTTCTCAATTTTTCTGTTATCTGGACTTTATTTTGTAAACGGAAACTACTTTGCTGGTGGAATTTTCTTGTTTTTTATTCCCTTAATTCCAATTGCTATGGCACTTAGCCACCGCAAGGCCCGCAAAACTTTTAAGAAGAATTGGCAAGTGTATTTAAGTCTTGGTGAAAAATATACAGATAACTTAAAAGGTTTGCGTGAACTTAGACTTGCAAATTGCCAAGACATTGCCGAGAGTAAGTTAAAACAAAACGCAAAAGACTTCAAAGTCCAGACCATGAAAGTTTTGAAAATGCAGTTAAAATCACTGTTCATTATGGATTTTGTTACTTATTTTTCAGCAGCGCTCGTTTTATTTTTAGAAATAATTTTACCGCTATTTTTAAGAAAACAAGGAATTTACTTCTATAAATATGAACTGTTAAACCCAAAAACTGTATTTTTGTGTTTAACAGCACCAGCATTTTTTGTACCACTTCGCCAACTTGGCTCGGCTTTCCACGCCGCAATGACGGGAGTTTCAGCATACGAAAACTTAAACCAAGTTTATCTTCAAACAAATAAAATAAGCGATGTTAAACACATAGAGTTTTCAGAACCAGTTCATACACTTGAGTTTAACAAAGTAAGTTTTACGCACGGAGACATCAAAGTTTTAACTGAGTTTTCATATAAGTTTGTTAAGCCTAACTTCTATTTAATTAAAGGAAAGTCAGGCTGTGGTAAAACTACGTTTGCTGAACTTGCTTCAAAAATTCAAAAACCACAGGCTGGCGGAATTTATTTAAATCAAATAAATATCACTCAAATTAGTGATGCTGATTTTTATCAAAAACTAATGTATATTTCGGCAGAACAGCCGATATATGGAGAAACCATTTTTGAGTTTTTCAAAAACCACGGAGTTTCTAACACTACCTTAATTAAAAAAGCCTTAATGGAGTTTGATTTGCCTGAACTTAGTGCAAACCTTGACTACTTAGTCAACGCAAGCGAGGCTAATTTATCTGGTGGTGAAAAACAAAGACTTTATTTAGCGTTAATTTCTTTAATTGAAAAAGATGTCTATATACTTGACGAAATTACTGCAAATTTAGACAAAGAAAACGAAGCCAAGGCTCTAAGTATGCTTAAAAACAAAGCCAAATCAGCGATAGTTATCTTAATTTCACACCGCGTGTGTGCTGAAGTTGAAAACTCTTTAGTTTTAGACTTTGAAAATAAAGAGGTTAAGAAAAATGCATAAGCGAGTTTTTCTAAAAAATAATTTACTGGCAATGATTGCGGCTGTTTGTTTTGGTGTGCTTTCTCAATTTAGTGTACTTTTAATTGCAGTTCTGCCTTTATTTATTTTATTTAAATACAGCACGCTTTCTTTTACTACGTTAGTAGTTTTAGGTACTTTAGTTCCGACAGTTGGACTGCTTAGACCATTTTTCCGGTTCCTTGAGCAGTACTTTAACCACCTAGTGGCTTTCCGTATTTTGGAAAACTACCGACTAGTTTTATTTAAAGAACTTAAAAACACAAGCCTGGATTTACTTACCGAGACTTACAAGAGTGATTTTTTGACAGTCTTGACCAAAGACATTGAAACTCTTGAGTTGTTTTTTGCACACACTATCTCACCTTTCTTTATTTCAGTAATTTTAGAAGTATTTGTTTTAATTACCGCTTACTTTATTTCACCACTTTTAGTTTTAATAATTTTTTTAACTCATTTACTAATTTTACTGCTTTACTTTATGTTCTTTAAGTTAAGCCAAAGTAAGTTTATGGAAACTAGGTCTTTATTTAAAACTTTGACTAAAGTAATATTTGTCAAAACTTCGGCCCTTAGAAGTATTTACATGTTTGGCCAAGTCAAACAAGCAAGTGCAGAAATTAAAGAGCAGTCTAATAAGTTGAATCAAAAAAATGCGCTTCTCAATTTGTTAATTGAAGGAAAAATGACTTTTGTTACTGCATTTGCAACTCTGCTTGCAGTAGTTCTTGCGTATTTTCCCAGAGGCTTATTTAAAGTTGAGTTTGCCAGTTATTTTACACCTATTTTATTTTATTTAACCTTGTTTTTAGTTTTTAGTTTATCTACTTTATTTGAACAATACGCCTTAGTTCAGTCGGCAGATGAGCGCGTTAAAAAAGTGTACGCTATGCCAAAAGAAAACCAAATAGTGGGTCAAACTGATTTTATATTTGAAACTCTTACTTTCAAATCGGTTAATTTTGGCTATAAAACAGACCAAATGGTAATTAAAGACTTGTCTTTTGAAATTAAGGCAGGCGAAATATATGGTGTATCCGGTCGCTCTGGTGTTGGAAAATCAACACTAGTTAAGTTAATTTCTGGACTAGTTCAGCCAGTTAGCGGGGAAATTGTTTTTAACAATAAACACAACATCAACACTGTTAACACCAAGTCTTTAAACCAAAATGTCTCGGTTTTATTTCAAGACGAACACATCTTTAAAGATACCATTAGATATAACTTAACTTTAGGAAACTCATCAATTCAAGATAAAGAAATAATTCAAGCAATTTACCATGCAGGGTTAGGCGAGTTTTTTAAAAATCACGGTGAAAACCTAGACCTTGAACTAACTCCTGAACATCTAAACATCTCAACCGGTGAGAAGTTTAGAATAGCACTTTGTAGAGCAATTTTGAAAAACTCTAAACTGATAGTGCTTGATGAACCCACTAGATTTTTAGACCCTGAAAACGAAGAGAATGTTTTAAGTATCGTTGCTAACTTAAAGCAAACTCACGCTTTTTTAATTATCACACACAAACCAAAACCTTTTTTAATTTGCGACAAAATAATTAAATTAAATTAAAATATAAACATAGAGGTAATATTATGGAAAAAAATAAGATTTTTGGAAAACCCGGCAAAAGTTTCTACACACTTCTGCCAAAAGCCGATGGTTTTCTTGGTTTTACTTTAGCAGACTTTATTTTTATTGGTATCTCTGCTGCTATTATGCTGGCAATTGGTGGACTGTTTTTTCCTCTACACGCAGTTAAAATCTTTGGCGCTAAGGCTATTGGCTTTGCTTTTCCTTACGGCTTTTTAATCTACATTGTACTTTACAAGGTTCGTAAACCCGGTACTCTTCTGCTACTTAGTTTAATGCTTGGCATTCCTTTGGCTTTTCGTCCAGTAATGCTGTTTTCGTTTATAATTCCTGCGTTAATTTTAGAAATAATTTGTTTAATTATCTTCAAAAACTACCGTAAAACTGCGCCTAAACTTATAGCCAGTGCTTTGTTTGTACCACTTCAAACTCCTGCACAATGGTTCTACATGCGCTTAATTTCAGGAAAAGCCAATAACACCATTATTGTTGGCAACACACTAAGCATCAGTTTAATAATTTCTTTTACCGTAGTTTTGGCAATTATCGGTGCTGGACTTGGATTTATAATTGCCAAAGAGTTTAAAAACCACAAACTACTTAAACTCAATGACTTTGTTGAGTAAACTAAATCCCCTTGCTTTACTTTTAAACTCTATTTTAATTTTTAGCCTTGGCTTAGTTTTAGCCGAAACCAAGGCTAAAACTTTTTTTATTTTGGTCAGTCTTTTGATTTTAATGGTCTTTGGATTTGCAGATGCTTTGGCCACAAAACTGCCAAGTTTTATGATGTTCACCGCAGTAGTTTTGGCGATATTTTGGTGGCAGACCAAAAGCACAGAACAAACATACTCTGTATTTGTGCGTTTTTTTGCAGCTTTTTTGGCATACATTTTAATGAGCGGACTTGATCTTAGTTATTTAACCGAATTTTTAATTAAACTAAAAGTTTCTCGCAAGTTTATACTAGGTGTTTGCGTGATGTTTACGTTCTTACCAGTTTTTATGTATGAGTTTAGACACAACATGCAAGTAAAGAGATATGTTGGCAACACCAAAAAAACACTTTATCAAAAGTTCAGAGGCTTAGCTGTGCCTGTATTAGTCAAAGCCTTTGAGATTACCGAAATGCTTACTTTAGCCGCAACTTTGAAAAACTTTAATTTAAATAAATCAAAACAACTAGTTTTACCAACATACTTTAAGTCATTAGTTAAAAACTTTTCTTTTATTTTTGTTAACTTTGCGAGTTTTACAGGAGTAGCTTTATATGCTTTTGTCTTTTAAAAACTACTCACTAACCTTAAAAGAAAATAACCGAGAAATTTTAAAAAACATTAGCATTGATTTTTTGCCAGGTGAAATTTATTGTATATTTGGCCACTCTGGCTCTGGCAAAACTACAATGTTAAATGCAATTTTAAAAAATTTAGGAAAAACTCACGAATACACGCAAAAAGGTGAAATCACTTTAAACCACACAGACATTCAGGCGATTAGCAAAGATAACTACTTTAAAGTAGTTTCTGCTGTTATGCAAAACCCTGAAGACCAATTTTTATTTCCAAAAACCCTATATGAGTATTCTTTTCCCTTGCTAAACATCGGACTATCAAAAGCGCAAACTCAGCAAAGTTTTGATACCTTTTCAAATCATTTTAAGTTAAAAAACCCAGATGTTTTTACTTTGTCTGCAGGTGAAACGCAGATCTTAGAGATTTATGCAAACTTCGAGACCGCTAAACAAGTCTATATTTACGACGAACCTCTTGCTAATTTAGACAGAAACAAAGTTCTTGAGTTTTTCACAAAATTAAACCATTTAAAAAAAGCAGGTAAAACCGTAATTATTTTTGAACACCGTAGCTGTTTGCTTAGATACTTAACTGCAAACAACTTTGTGTTAAAAAACGGAGAACTAAAGAAGTTTGACTTCTCATGTTTTTCAAAAATTAAACCGCTTGTTATAAATAAACCTTCAAAAGATATCGCGCTAAGTGCTAAAAACCTATCTGTTAAGTTAGGCTCAGACTTTAGTTTTTTACTTAAAGCACTTGACTTAAGCAAAGGTGAACTTAAACTAATAACGGGTGAAAACGGAAGTGGTAAAACCACAATTTTTAATTTACTACTTGGTAATTTAAAAATTAACAAACCCAGCAAAATAGAAGTTTATTTAAATAAACGTAAATATAAAAACTTAAAAAAAATAAAAAAACACGTCAGTTATCTACCACACGACGTTCGTTACATGTTTTCTGAAAACAAAGTGGTAAAAGAACTGACTAAAGTTAAAAACCAAACTTTAGTTAATAAACTGCTTTTTGAATTTGGTCTAAACGATAAGTTAGAACAACACCCATTTACCCTTTCACACGGTGAGCAGCAAAGACTAGGTTTGCTTTTAGCATTAGCCAAAGAACCTAAATTTCTACTTTTAGACGAACCTACTTCTGGACTTGATGATGAACTGTGTTTTACAATCTGCAGTGCAGTTGCTAACTACACAAATACTCACTGCGCGTCAACTTTACTAATTACACACGACCCCAGAGTTAAAGCTTATTTTAAAGTTGAAGAAGTTGTTATTGGCAAACAAAACACAAAAAAATAAATTGACGATAATGATTGAGATTTTAAGGATATTTTCTTAAAAGCTTTTTAACATTTCTGCATTGAAATTTCAAAAAATTAAATTGAAGAAATATTTTAGCGCTCTTAATAATTAAGTGCTAATTAAAGAAACGGCTATATAAAGCCGTTTCTTTATTATACAAAATACAATTCTAAAAAAATATTAAAAAATAGCACTTTACTATTGACAGTGCTAAATTAAATATGCTAGAATATGTACGAACCAAAAAGGAGGTATTAAAAATGCTAACAGGTAGAGAAAAATTAGTATTAAAAGCCTTAGTTTCCGAGTACATCAAAACAGGTCGCCCTCAAGGCTCTAAATACTTATCTGAAGAAATTCCTTATCTAAAAAAATACGCGCCCGCCACGATTAGAGCAGATATGTGTAATTTAGAAAATCTAAACTTTCTTGAAAAGACGCACACTTCATCTGGCCGCACACCTAGCACGAAGGCTCTCCGCTATTACATTGAAAATCTGCTAACCCCGTCAAAGGAATGCGAAAACCTGTTTCCAGTGGTTGACAAAATCGCCGACAAAGCAATTTTTTCAAAATCTGGAGTTGTTGAGGCTTTAACTTCCCTGCTTTCTTCTGTCAAAAATAGTTGTATAGTTTCTTACGAAAGCTACACTATTTCTCAAAAAGTCAAGTCAATTCAACTGATTGCTTTAAACGAACAACAGGCTGTGCTTTTAATAG
>CAUTRH010000030.1:0-5912 GCA_963540905.1 uncultured Acholeplasmataceae bacterium
TACATTTTAGTTGAAAAAAAAAAAAAAAAACGATTATCATATACTTTTTTTGAAAAAGGAGTGATTTTACATATGAAAATCAAAAAAATCTTAATGTATCTGCTGCTTCCAGCATTATTGCTTACTTAAGTTGCTTGTGGCGGTGACAAACCAAACCCAGCACCTCAACCGGCGCCAATTCCTACCCCAACCCCAAAACCAGATGAAACCCCAAAACCTTCTAAAGTTGAATATAGCATAAAGTTTTTTGACGGACAAACTTTACTTGCTGACAAGACTGTTGAAAAAAATAAAACAGTTGACTTACCTGCAAACCCTGCAAAAGAAGGACATGAGTTTAATGGTTGGTATCTAGATAAAACATTTGCCCAAAAATTTGAAGCAACTCAAAAAATTACTAGTAATTTAAATATCTACGCTAAGTTTACCCCATTTAAATACAACGTAGACTTCTTTGAAGGCGCTAACAAAATCGCCAACAGAGTAGTTGAATATAACCAAACAATTCAACTACCAGATGCTCCTAAAAAAGATGGACATAACTTTGTTGGTTGGTTTCAAGACAGCGAACTTACTAAAAAACTAGATCTATCTACTAAAGTTACTAAAGACACTAAAGTCTACACAAAATATCTAACAGACTTAGAGTATTTCTTAGAGGCAAGAACCAACACCGTTGAAAAGGATACTTTTAAATACAACTACAGTCTTTCTTTTACTAATGTTTTTGAAAACAAAATTAAAAATGTACCACTACCAGGCGCTTTCTTCAACGGAACTACTTACTACAACCGCAACAACAGTCTATCTTACCTAAGAGATGAAATCACAAGTGGTGCTTTACTAAAAGATCAACACAACTACCATTTCCTAAAAGACGGAAAACTACACAAAGTAGCCTACAAACACAATAAAAAAACTAATAAAGACACAGATCCAAAAGAAACAATTAAAGAAAACTTCAAAGAACCGTATGAATACTCAATTTACGCAAAAGCCTTATTTAAATACGCAAAAGACAAAATTAGCTCAGCTACTAAAAAAGGTTCAGTTTACGAACTTACTTTCACAGAAAGCCAAATTGATTTAATTAAAGAGTTCTTAATTTCACACGACCAAGAAAAAGTTGCCGGTAAACTTAAGCAAGAAAACATCCGTGAAATTAAAGTTAGCGTAGAAATTGATACGCAAACCCACACTATTTCTAAGTTCAGATATAGTTTTGAGTTTGCTCAAGAATTTGAACAAAAAATTCTTGGTAAAACCGTAAAGGGTACTTTAGTTTCTAAATTAAACTACGAACTTGCATTTGACAAAACATTCAACGGAGAAATTCCACTTGACAGCAATGTTAAACCTTTTGTTAAATAAGTAAAAAACTTTTAACCTTTTTTCATACACAGACCCGATAACAAAGCCATTTATTCTATTAAAAAAATTAGTTTAGATTATTATTGCGTTTTTTTTGACTATATGATATTATTATAAAAATACCCAAAAGGAGGAGTAAAAAAATGAAAAAAATCTTACTTATTATTGTCGCTATTTTCTCATTACTAACACTAACCTCATGTGGTGGGGGTGAAAAACAACTTACCAACGGTGGCGTTCAAACTGTATCAGTTGAAAAAGGTGGCAAACGTGTAGTTGAAAAACTAGACGAAAACAAATATAAACCTCACACAAACGAAAGATTGCGTTTTGAAGGTTGGTTTAAATCAGCACGTGGACGTTGGTGGGGTGAACAAAACCCGATTAAATTTCCACTTGAGTTAAAATCAGGTGAAAAAGACCCAATTCTTTACCCAGTTTTCCGTCCACTTGATTCAAAAACTCACAAGTGGTCTAATGCAGAAACTTACCGTTCTGGGGTAACTATGTCTACAGAACCTATTTTAAACCCGCTAACTTATACACAAAACTACGAAAATGCTTTCATGAATATGCTTTCAACTTTTCTTTATGATAGAGACATTGATTGGGATAAAGCAATTAAAGACAAAATTGCTGATCATGTTGGTGATTTTTCTAAAATCCAAGGTTCAGCGATTAACAAGTTTGTCACAAAATATGAACTAAAAGGTGCAACTTCTTACCCAACTATTCAAGATGGCGAGTTTGAAGGAAGAGATGGAACACACGCTGGTAAATTCAAAGAAAACATCGCGTCTACACAAAAAGGAAAAAGATATCGTAGTACTTGAAACCCAAACGTTAAATGGGAAGATGGAACTCCAGTTACTGCCCATGACTATGTGTATTCATATCTACAATACATTGACCCAGTTCAATTAAACTCACGTTCAAACGGTATGTATCCATCTGGTAGTAGAAAAAGTGGTGTTGCTATTGTCAATGCTCGTAAATACTTTTCACAAGGCCAAACTATTGGTGCAAAAGACAAAGACGGTAAATACATTGACAAAGAATCTAACTTCGACTTTAGCGAAAAGATTTTAACTAAGTTAACAACTAGCAAAGTTACTAAAATAGAAATTAAAGTCGGTACAGTTAACTATGAATTAACCTTACCTGTAAACACAATAGTTTGGGAAGGTTCGCAAACTACTTCTGGATTAGTTGACAAAACTGCTTTAACTGAAGCACAAGTAAAAAGTCTATTTAGTCAAATTATTAACAGCATGATTCAAAAAAATGACGAACTTTACGGAGCTATTATATCTGCAATTAAACAAGGCAAAAAAGCCGAGGCCTTCGCTGCACTTATTAAAGCCTTAATAGAAGCCGAAATCCTGCCTTCAGTTTCTCAAAACGAATACTATGTTGGTAAAGAAGGCGATAAGTTCCCTGAAGTTAAAAAAGAGGATGTTGGAATTCGTGCAATTGATGACTACACTCTTGAAATTGAATACGAAAAAGAAGTTACTGTAAAAGATGTATTTAGTGACTTTGGGCAATTTAAATTAGTCAACAAAAAAGCCTATGAAGCGTCTTTAGACAAAGATGGTAAAAACTCAACTTACGGAACTGAGAAAAACCATCCTGTTAGCTATGGTACTTTTACAATCGCAGACTGGGCTCCCGGCAAATACTTAAGATTCAACAAAAACTTTGCGCACCAATATGCTTGGCATACTAACTACAAGTCAGTTCAATATACTTACTTTGCTAAAGAAAATGATTTTTTAAATGCTTTCAAACAAGGTGAAATTGATAACTTAAGCATCAGAAAAGACTACTATAAAGAAAGATATTCTGAAGAAAAAGTTAAACAAGGTTTAATTAGGAAATCAATAACTGGTGCACCAACTATTATGGTTCCAAATCCACTGACTGATACAAAAGACGAATATGTTAAGAAACTAATTAAAAACGTAAACTTCAGAAAAGCGCTTTATATGGCGGTTAACCGTGAAGGTCTAAAAGGAATTCACCCAACTTCAGATCCAATTTATGCACCAGTTCCGGCCAATGCTACTCAGTTTGACACAGACGAACTTTACTATGTTCAAAGACCTCAATACAAAGCATTGCTTGAAAAATCAGGAATTGGCTCTGGATACGACCCAGTTAAAGCAAAAGAACTTTACGAAAAAGCCTTAAAAGAAGTAGGTGTACCGGAAAACCATAAAATGACTTTCCGTTTGTCCGCTCCAGATATTGAATACTTAGAACGTGCATCTAAATACATCAAAGAAACTTTTGAACGCACATTTAAAAACATTACTATAGATGTTAAGTTAGAAAAAGACAATGATAACACGATTGTAACTAACCAATTTGAACTACAAATCACTGCTGTTGGTGGTTCAAACGCAACTAACTTATCTGTTATGAACCCACTATTTATGTTCTTCTTTAGATCTGAACTTAGTGCAAAATTTGGTATTGCTGATCTTGCTGATTTCGGTGAAAACTTCGATGATCAAAAATACTGGGTACAACCTGAAGATAAAATTGACCTTACAGCAACTTATAGATTCTTACAAGAACTTGAGGCTCAAGGCAAAATCAACAAGGAAACGGATGGCGGTACTCTGTGGCCACTTTACGAAACTCTAAAGAAAAACAATGGTTACTTTGTAGGTAACTTACGCCAAGTTGTTGAGTTTGGTATTAAATGTCAAACTGTCTGGGCAGGTTCTGCTCCACAATACCCAGGTGAAGTTGAAGACCGCAACCGTTTAGTTGATGCTTTCTTAAAAATCTACTTCCAAACTTTCACTCAAATTCCACTATTTAACAATGTATCTTACTCAGAACTTTCTGAACGCGTAATTTCTCCTCGCATCAAAGTTGAACACAACATCTTTGGCTTTGGTCAACAAAGATACTCACACCTAAATACCGACCCAGACTGGAAAAACTTAACTCCAGCAGACTACGGTTGGACTAACCCTAAATAAGCCAAAGTCCGCCTATATATATTTATATAAATAGGCTAAAAAATGCTATAATGCTTTAAACACATTTAAGCAAAAAACTACTAAAAAAAGATAGAAAACCGCGAAAATTTGTGTGTTTTCTATCTTTTTTATATCAAATACACAGAAAAACGAAAGGAATTTGCCGATGCTAAAATACTTCTCAAAAAGATTCGGACTAATGTTAATTACTTTTGCAATCGTAATTTTTATCTTCTTTGCCTTCATTCACATGTTGCCAGACTACAACAAGTCTCTTGGCAACGACCCACTTTACGACATAATTCGCGAGCGAGAAGGCCTAGATAAACCAATCATTGTTCAGTTTTTCTATTGGCTTAGAAATATTTTTGCACATGGTGACTTTGGTTTCTCTGCACATAAACGCCAATCTGCAGGATCTGTGGTTTTCTCAAAAATCCCAAATACTTTGGCATTCCAAATTGTGCCGTATCTTATTACAGTACCGCTTGGCATTATGCTTGGAGTAGTTGCCGCCCTTTATAAAAACAAAACTGCCGACAATGTCATATCTGTGGGTATTATGGTGTTAATTTCTATTCCTACTTTCGTTTTAGCCGTCGTATTTCAGTTAATTTTCTACTGGAAATTACACTGGGCGCCAAGTCTTGGTGTGGCTTCGTCAAGTGAGTTTAAGGCCAATGCTCTTTACGGTATTTCTACATACATCATGCCAACTGTCGTCATGGTTTTCGGAGGAATTGCTGGTTGGGCTCGTTCAATTCGCGCAGAGTTAACCGAACAACTTACTCAAGACTACATGCTTCTCGCTCGTTCAAAAGGTTTATCTAAACGACAAGCTGTATACAGACACGCTCTTAAAAATGCTTTAGTGCCTTTCGCTCCTGCTATTTTTTTAGGCTTCCTTGGTCTAATTTCCGGATCTATTATTCTTGAAACTATTTTTAAAGTAGATGGAGTTGGCAAGGTTTATTTGACTGCCTTTAGCCAAAAAGACTACCCAGTGCTTTTACTAAACATGGTGTTTTTTGAGTTTTTAGGCTTAATTACCTCGATATTAGCCGACATGAGTTACACAATTTTAGACCCACGCGTCAGAATTGGAAGTGGTAAATAATTATGCAAGACCTAGATAGAAGTAAATTTGTTTTAATTAACGAAGATAAAGAAATTAAAGACAAACCGCTTGAAAATAAGCGAGTCGGCTACTACAAAGACGCCTGGAACCGCTTTAAGAAAAACAAGATGTCGCTAACCGCTTTTATAATCATTTGTGTTTTGATGTTTTTCGTGGTTTTTGGTCCAATTTTAAAAAACTACAAGGAGCCTACTCGCCTGGAGTTTAAAAACGACTTAAGTTACTTACCTCCAAGAATCCCGGGTATATTTTCTGGAACTCGTTTTACCGAACTGCCACGCGAGTTTATTGAAAAAGCCAAGGCTCACCCTAAATATAACAATATGGTTCTGTCAGACACCAGCAAAAAGTACATGGATGAAGTTCACAAAAGAACTCCAAGCGCGAATATTCCGGTGAAAGTTGAC
>CAUTRH010000031.1:0-5874 GCA_963540905.1 uncultured Acholeplasmataceae bacterium
CACCTACGGCAAGCGGTCAAGAGACTACTTAATGCAAACTACTACACCAAAAACGCTGTACACGCAGCCCCAGTCCAGGCCGCCACTGGAGTAAATGCTGCGTGCGTTCGGGTCAGAGTCAGGATACTGCGTACCAAGCCACCAGCGCTGATGGTAGCTACTGCTGTAATAAGGCAAGGAATGACCAGATTCTACAAAATGACTTAAGTCAACACCGCGATAATTGCCAACATACTGACCAGAGTAACTACCTAAAATTGCTTTCGCGTAATCAGTAGATTCTTTTTTTAACTGAGAATATAGATGAGCATCTAAAGCAGGTTTAACGCTAAAATCGCCAGTTTCATAAGTTGGCATATGAACTTCTCCGCCAAGTACTTTTCCAATATCTTCAACCATTGCTTTAAAAATAGAATGCTCTGGTTTTGCGTTGTCAGAATAACTATAGTAATAAATGTTGAATGGTGAAAAGTCTATGATTTTTTCTGTAAACCAAGTATTTAGTTTAGGAATTTTTACAAAATCAACAGGTTCTATTTTAAAGTATTGACCATTGTATTTTTCATATTTATTGCCGTCTGTGTCTTGCCAGTAACTACGAGTAAACTGCATAGTGTAATCTTTGCCTTTTGAGTTAAACCTAAGTTCGTGTGTTTCGTCTTTTAACTTCTGAATGCCGACAGGATTGTCAACTTTAGTTTGCGGGTATGCGCCAAACTTCTTAGTAGGCACGCCGATATGCAAAGTTACTTTATGATTTTTTTGAACTACATAATTTTCAATTTCTTGCTTAGTTTTCACTTGACCATCTAGTTCTGCTTTTCTAATACTAAGACCTTGCGCTGCAAACTGACTTTCGTCAATTTGACCTATTGTAGCACCATGTTTAATAGTTCTTTTAGCAATACTGCCATTATGCCCTTTTACTTCAAAAGTGACGTCGTAAACTTTTCTTTTTAAAGTAACTGTTACTTTGTTTTGATTAACATCGGCATTAACCGTTAGCGAATTTTTGTCATAAACTGGATTTTGATAAACACTTTCATCTGGATTTGAGTATACAACTGTGTGAACTGAACCAATTTTGCCGCTCTTTGTCTCGGTAAGCGGATCTTCAAAACTTCCATCTGGTTTTTCTTTTTTAATAGTGTAAGTGATGTCTCTGTTTTGAAAGTCTGTTTTTGCAAAAATCTCAAGAACAGTTGTTGTTTTTTCAACAACAAACTCGGTTTGAGTTTGATCGTTTTGAGATAACGCCCAACCTACGAAGTTGTGTGTGTTTTTAAGGGTGTAGCCAGGTAGCACTACGCTTCTAGTTTTCTTAACTTTAAGAGTATCATAACTAAATGAAACAATACCTTCAGTTTTCTTAAACTTAACTTCAACTTCTTTTAATTTATAGTACTGACAAACTTCAACCGAGTTGTCGCCAGCGGTTAGTTGAGCGGTTAGTTTATTTTCAGGGTGCGTAGTGTGTTTCTCATAAAGTTGGGTATCTAGTTGAGCGTAGTCTTGGTAAGTTGCACTATCTTCTACTTTTTGGTCAGTTTTGACTTCTTCAATTCTTTCATACTGATTATTTAAAGCACTGTCTTTACCAGTTTTTTCCAAATAATGCACAATCTTATAAGTTACTTTGTCAATAATTTCTTCAAAGTAGGCAACTAAAGAAACATCTCCTTTAACTGGGCTGGCAAAGTCATAAGGTTGTTGCTCTGAGTAAATTCCGTGCATACTAGACTCAAGTTGCCAGTGTTTAAATAAGTAAGTTCTTCCGTCTTTAGTAATAGTTGGATTTGTAGGTGCTTTTACTTTACCATCAAACTTAACTTTTTGGCCGCTTGGAATGTTTCCAGCAGTGCCAGGAAAGTGATTATTGTAGTTAACCTTGAAAGTTACGTTAAACTCGCGGCGAACATAGGTAATTGTAAACTCAGTTGAACCGTCTGCTTTAATGGTTTGAGCACTAGGTGGCAACTGCACATCAAAACCATTTTCTTCGTAGTCGTGATACTTATCTTGATTAGTCAACTGCACTGAAGAATTGGTCAAGGCGTTTTTAGTAGTAGTCTTTTCAAAATCGGCAATGTTGTCTTCAGGAATGCCTTTAAAGATATGCTTAATTGTATAGGTAGTCTCAGCTGGTGCAAAAACCGCATATACTTCTTTTAAGTCACGGGTATACTGGATGTTTTCAGCGATTCCGTTGTTGGTCTTTGACCAACCAACTAATCGCCAGCCTTTTTTAATGCCAGTAAGTGGTTGGTAGTTAAAGGTATCGCCAACTTTACCAGTTTGCACTTCCCACTGACTTGCATCTGCTTTGTCTGTGTCGTGCGCGGCTACTTTTGGAGTAACATCTACCAGCACGTCTTTCTCCTGAAACTCTGGTTTTAAAATGATGTCTTTGTTGTAGGCAATTCCTTCTTGAAAGGTTTGGTTAGAGTTAGTCTCAATTAGTCTGCTAAACACATAGTCTTTATTGGCAGTTGAGGCTTTTTTAACTGCCTTCATTTTAGCAATTAAATCAGCCGACAAAACTTGTGAGTACTTAAGTACAATTGGTTGTTTAAGCAGGTTGTCTACAGAAGAGTCAAGTAGTCCACTTCTGTCAAAGTTAACTGTGTAGGTGCGGGCTTTAAAGTAAACAGTAATGTAGTGTTTATCGGTTGAAGTCGTAATAGTTACTGATGGCACTGAGTTAGCCGCATCAAAATTGCTTTCGTGATAAGGACGTGGGTTATTTGAAATAAACTGATTTAAAGCAGCAGTAATGTCAGCGTCTGTAATTTGGGCAGTTGCCCCAATTGTTCTGGCTGTTGAGATTTTTTGTTCAACTTCAATGTCTTGAGGTTCATTGATTTTTTCCCAAATCATTTTTAAGTAAACTGGGCGAGTAGCAGTTGCTTCTTGCCAAATTGCTTTTAGTTTTAAGTTTTTCTGAACTTTGATGTTTTGAGAAAAATCTATCATTTGGTCAGTTTCTTCATCTAGCCAACCTACAAAGGTATAGTCCTTCAGTTGTGCAGGATCGGTTTTTTGAGGATGCTCAACATCTCTTAAAACTTCTTCAAACTTATAGGTTTCAGAAGTAGATGTCTCTCCGTTTAGTATGCCTGAGTTGTAGTTATACTCAACTAAGTAAGTTTTTCTTTCGTAAGTTAAAGTAAATGTGGTTTGGCCATTTGCCTGAATTGTTTTAGTTTGACTCTGTGGTTTGATTTCAAAACCAGCTTTTGAAATACTGTTGGCTTCAGATACAGTTACCGAACTTCCAACTTGAGCGGTTTTGGTTTCAAGTTCAACAATATCTTGACTTGAAACTAAACCTTTGTAAATATGCTTAATTGTGTATTTGGCGGTTTGTACGTCTTCTTTAAAATAAGCAACTAAAGTTGTGTTTTTAGTAATTTGTGTGTTGTCGAAGTCAAATGCACTAACTTCCTTGTAAACACTTCCCATCTCGTCTTTAAGCTGCCAATGCATAAAGGTGTATGTATGACCAGCCTTGGCAAGAGAAGGTGCAAACTCAGGTTTTCGTACCTTTCCTTGATAAGAAATAGTTTGCGTAGGTTCACTTGACGCATTTGCACCTGCAAAGTGATTGTTGTAGTTAACTTCAAAGTTAACTGTGTATTTCTTTCTCGCGTATCTAATTTCAAAAACAGTAGAGCCATCGGCTTCTACTTTTTTAGTTTCAGAAAAATCTGCAACTTCAAAGTGTTGGTCAAAACCTTTATCTCTGTTTTCTTGGGTGACAGTAATAGATTTTCCAACTTGTTCTGTGAATTTCTTTTCTTCAATACGTTCGTCAATTTGATTTTGAATGCCTTGGAAAATATGCTTAACAGTATAAGTTGCTGTGTCTTTTTTCTCTTCAAAATAAGCAACTAAGGTTAAGTTTTTAGTGATTTTGGCGTTTACAAAATCAAATGCGGTAACTTCCTTGTAAACATTCCCCATCTCGTCTTTTAACTGCCAGTGTTTGAAAGTGTAGGTGTATCCGGTTTTAGTAATTGTTGGGTTTGCTGGTTTAGTTAACTTACCCTCGTGCATTACAGTTTGTTCAGGGATTGAAGAAGCGTTAACATCTTTAAAGTGATTGCCGTTGTAGTTAACTTCAAAGTTTACTTTGTAGCGATTGCGGGTGTATTTTAGTTCAAATACGGTAGTACCATCTTTATTGATTTTTTTGTTAGTTACAGTGCCGTCAGCCAATTTAAAACCAGTAGGTGCATTAGTTTGAGTTGGGCTCAACTGAACTTCTTGCCCTGGAGTTTGACCGTCAACCACTTCTTCTTTAGATTTATCCTCAACGAAGTTACCGGCCTGGTCAACAGACTCATAGTATCTCTTGATTGTATATTTAGAAGTAGCCGGTATTCGTTTTCTCATCACAGCCTCAAGCGTGATATCTTCGGTAATCGGAGTATTGAAATCAAATCTGGTTCTAGTGCCAGTAATTGGGTCTACTAAATTCCAATGGTCTAGTTCCCAAAGATTGCCGTGTTCGTCAAGTCTAGAGACAAGCGATGGAGTTAAGTAGTTAGTCTCTAGTTTTTGTCCATGTGCACGTCTAGTTGGAAGCAATTGGTTCGCATCGCTTGGCGTAATAAAGTTAACAGTATGGTACTGAACAGGTTTTTCGGGTTGTGGTTGATTTTGCTTAATAGACTTTAAGTAAAGAACAGTGTGAGCGCTTGCAACTTCATAAGCAAAATTTACTTTTTCAGTTAATGAACTATCTCTATACCAGCCTTCATATGTATATCCTGGCTTTTGATAAACGTGTTCTTTTAGCGGACTTCCTTTTTTTGACAATATCAAAAAACACTCTTTCGGCGCCATCAAAGTAAGAAACCGCAACCAGCCCTTGTTTATCTAATTCAGGGCCTATCTTGTCGGTATCGGTAGTGATGTCGTATTTAGCAATTAGTCTAAGCTCTGATTTCACCCATTGCGGGATTAAAAACTCTTCACCTGGATTTAGGTCAACTCGGTTGCCAACTGGGTCAATGTAGTACCAACCAAGGAACTTAGAAATATAGAAAGGTGGGGTATTTAACTTAATTTCCAAACCTTGGCTTTCAGGGTCAAGAGTTCTGGCCTTACCCATTACTTTTTCAACTAAGTCATAAACTTGAGTTTTTTGGGCTTGGTTTTTAAAAATACCTGGTAGCACAAAATCGTAAACCAAAGAAATGTGTGTGTTGTTGTTAACAATAAACGCGCGACCTCTGGCGTTTTCCTTTATAAAGACTTCATCTTTACTTACCGGTTGTCCGCTTGCTTGTCCTTTTTCGTCATACGCAACAAAACCTTTCATTTTGTATAGTTCTTCGTAGATATGTTTATATTCGGTTTGTAGTTTTGAGTATGGCAAAATTACAGGTTTGCGCGGAGCAATACCGTCTTGTGATTCTGGGAAAAAGACACGAAGAAAGTTAGAGTAATCTACAATAACGTCGTGTTCTCTTTTAATTCCAAACCAGTTTTTGGTGTAAATTGTAAACACTTCTTGGTCGTATTCGCGGTCCGTAAAGTCAAGTGCTAAGTGTTTGCGAGGTTTAACTTTGATGTCGGTTATTCTGCCCATTCTGCTAGTTTCAAACCATTCTCGTTTTACAGAAATATAGGTAGACTTAGTGGTATCTACAGTTTCTGGCACCACTAAACGCAGTTTATTTTTACCTGCTCTAACACCGTCGTGTTGAGAAAAGCCACTGGCTTTAGAAAAATAAACTGTAGGGTGCATAAACAAAAAGATTAAAAACAGAGTGATTAAAGTCAAAGTAAGTAGCATTATGGCAGATATTAAATATCCGGTTCTTTTTTTGATATGCATATGTTTCTCTCCTTTTTGGTTAACGTAAA
>CAUTRH010000032.1:0-5780 GCA_963540905.1 uncultured Acholeplasmataceae bacterium
TATAGTTGGTTAATTTCTTCCATTGATATTGTCATGTAAAGTTCGTTTGCCCTGTTGTTTGTTTTGTTTAGCGCACTCATGAAAATATCGGTGGTCTTTTGTTTAAAGTAGTCTTTTAACTCATCTTCACTTTTAATCGCAGGACGCTCTGTTTGAGTAACTTCGTCTTTTGCATAGATTTTGCTAGTGTCTAGAGTTAATTTAACTGAGTTTTTTGAAACTGAGAAATCGTAAAGCGAGTTTTCGTCCATAAACTCTTTAACGGTTTTAAGTAAACTCTTGTTTTTAGTCGTGCCGTTTGGATTAGTCTCTTCAACTTCGTAGTCTTTGTCAATTGACTTAGAAACATAACTCCACATACCTGCTTTATTGATTTTTAAAACAGCATTATCTTTAGTGATGTCTAAAGAAATGTATGGAGCACTTTTAGCAAAAGTTTGTTTTAAACTGTTAAGTGCACTTTCTACCTGTTTTTTGGCAAAAGTATCAGCGATTTTCTTGCCAAAAGACCAACTAACTCCAATTTTACCTAACCATAGTTTATCTAAAGTTAGTTTTATTTCGCCAGTTTTTTTATCTTCGCTTAACTGAACACGAGCAGTTAAACTACTGTGAAACTCACCTAAAGCCTTGTATGCAAAGTTAACATTTAGATAAAAATAGTCGTTGCCTTTTGTAAAAAACACACTTTTAATTCTGGCGTAGTCAGGGTTAGTTTTGTAAAGTGTTTTGTCGGCTGAATTATTTTCAAAATAAGATTTATCTACTAATTTTTTATAGATAATCAAATGATTTAAAATTTGCGTTAAAGTTTCGGCGTTTAAGTCAAACTCAAACTTCTTGCCAGTTGCAGATTCTAGAAATATATGTTTTTCAACTTTTTCGCGTAAATTATCTACAAACTGATAATTCTTGGCGTGTTCAGGCGTTTTAACTGTATTAAAGTGTAGAGCAAATAAAGTGCCTGCAACTGCCAAAATACTAATAATAAGTACCAAGAAAAGTAATAATATTGTTTTAAAAAAGCGGCGCATAAATATACCTCACAACATTTAAATTATACCAAACAAAGCAATCTAAGATACCAAAATTATCCAAATATTATTTGTTAATTTATCGTATTTTCCCCTATTTTAACTAACAAAAATACGCAAGACTTTAAAATAATTTTTTTATTTTTGTTGTGCTATATTTTAAGAAGAGGTGACAAATATGAATATTTATAAAGGTGAACTTTTCAACGATGTTATTAACAGCGATAGACTAGTTTTAGTAGATTTTTTTGCTCCATGGTGTGGACCTTGCCAAGCACTGCTTCCAGTTGTAACTGAAGTTGCAGACTCAGACCTTAAAGGAGTTGCGAAAGTTTATGCAGTCTCTATTGACGACTACCGTGAACTTGCTTTACTTTCTGCAGTTCGTTCAATTCCAACACTAGTTTTATTTAAAGACGGTAAGGAAATTGACCGTAAAGTTGGTCTACTTTCTCGCGATGAGTTAGTTAGCTGGGTAACTAGTTTTAAATAATTGAAAAACCAAAACTATATTTATCTTTTAAATAAACCGAAGGGCATCACATCGTTTGCTGCCCTTTTTGGTATTAAAAAAGAACTAGACAAAACCACTAAAGTTGGACATACAGGAACTCTAGATCCATTTGCAACTGGTCTACTTTTAGTGCTTTCAGGCCGTGCAACTCGCTTTGTTCAAGATTTTGATTTCGCAAAAGTGTATACTGGTGAGTTTGAAGTAGGATACGAAACTGACACTCTTGATTTAACTGGGAAAGTCATTGAAAAAACCAATAATACACTTGACCTTAAAAAAGCAAATCAAACAATAGACAAATACCTAAAGTCTGGTTTTTTGCAAACTCCGCCAATTTATTCGGCTAAAAAAATCAACGGTAGAAAAGCCTGTGATTTAGCCAGACAAGGCGAATTACCGCTACTAAAATCAGAACTTAAAAAAATTTATTCTCTTGTACTTAAACAAGTTAGTCCTTCTGCTTTTACATTTACCTGTAAGGTAGAAGCGGGCACTTATGTGCGATCGTTAATTTCTGCTTTATGTAAAGAAAACTCAACCTTGGCTACTTTAACTAAATTAAACCGCACTGCAGTTGGTGAGTTCACTTTACCCGAAATCCAAGCAGGTGAGTTTATAAAAATAGAGTTATTTGAATGGCTAAAAACCAAATATGACTTTATTGAATTGTCCGAGTTTTCTACTAAGTTAATTGTAAATGGTGCAACTATTTCTTTTAAACATGTTAATGTTAAAAAAGATTTTATTGCAACTAAATCAGGCACACCTATTGCCTTAGTAAAATACAATAGTGATAAAAATGAATATAAACCCAGAGTTATTTAATTTAGAAAACGAATACGGCGAAGCAAAGGTAATTTCTAATGCTAAACCTAAAGTGGTTGCGCTTGGTTCTTTTGACGGAGTTCACAAAGGGCATAGCGCTTTAATTACTAATTTACTTAAATACCCACATTTAGACCCACATGTAATTTGCGTAGAAAAACCGTTTTCGCGAGTTTTTTTGTTTACTCGCTTAGAAATTCTTCAAAAAATTAAAGAAATTTTACCTACAGCCGAAGTTTCTTTTTTGCGTTTAAATTCAAAAATCGTCAATAAAACTTACCTTGAGTTTAATAAGTTTTTAGAGGAAATCAATGTAGACACTGCAATAGTTGGTCAAAATTTTTGTTATGGCAAAAACAGAGCAGGTGGCGTTGATACTTTAAAGGCTGATTTTAATGTTTTTGTGCAAGAGTTAGTTTGTGAAAAAGGCAAAATAATTTCTAGCACTAGCGCTAAACTGGCGCAAAAAGTTGGTAATTTTAAATTGGTTAATAGACTACTTGGTAGTGATGTTTACTATGAAGTAACCACTGAAAAACATTACTTTCTTTTAGACTCAAAAAAGGTTTCGCCTCTTCCTGGTAAATACATATGTGTTGATGAAAATCAAATAAATTTTTTAGTCAATTTAAAACAAAATCGTTTAATTTTACTTAATTTAAAAACTACGATAACTGGCAAAATTAGGTTCGTAAAAAAACTAAAATAACTTGTTTTTTGCTTGGTGAAAACTCAAGATTTTGCTATAATGTTTTTCAGTTGGAGGTATCTATATGGCTGTTCCATTTAGAAGAACTGGAAAAACTGCTAAACGTAAAAGAAGAACTCATTTCAAACTTCAACGTCCTGCGATTGCAGTTTGCCCACAAACAGGTGAGTTTACACTACAACATCGTGTAACACCAGAATGCGGATACTACAAAGGTCAACTTATTCTTGAACCTAAGAAAAAAGAAGACCAATCCAAAGAAAAATAGGCCCGAAAGGGCCTTTTCTTTTTTAAAACAGAAATACACATATCAACTCAATCGTGCTAGTAAGTCATTGTTTTGGTGGCTATCACTCTAAAAGAAAAGAAGTTCTGAGAGCTGTTTTGTTTCTACCAAACAAGAAGGCGAACATGCAACTAAAAGAAAACCCAATTACTTTTTTGTTGCTAAAGTACAGCTAGTAATCTTATAATTTCTTTATTTTTTTCAAGTTTCAATATATCATTTTAACAACAAATGATGATTGATTATTAGTTAATTTTCTTCAAAATAATAAGCAATAATTTGAATAAATCGCCTAACAAGGCGTTTTTTTTTTTTTTTTTTGGAGTTTAAACACCCTTTGATTAAAAATTTCTGGATGTATATTTATATTGATAGTTTTTAAAAAGTATAAAACTAAGCGACACTACTTACATGAAAGGACATTTATGAACAATACAACTAACCGAAAAAAATCAATATATTTAAAAACAGCAATCAGCTTGCTTATCGCTTCAGCGGTTGCTATATTTTTAATTTTACTTTTACTTCGTCCAACCGTATATCTTTCAAAAGAAAGTGGCTTTCCAAAAAACGAAGCCGTGACTTACGAGAATGGTAAGATCAGATTTATCGTGCCAGAAAGTGCAGACATCATCAACCACACCCAAATTCCGATCAAGATGAATTTGTTTACAACCAACCGTCTAGGTTCGGTTGTCTCAGTTCAACCAAAAAAAGGAAAAACACTTGCTATAGATTTCACTAATCTTAAGCACGACGAAATTATTTTTGAGATAACTGTAAAAAACCTTTTTGGAATTAAAACTAAATACGACGTTATTATTGACTACTCAAATTACCTGCGCATCTTTTTTGAAAAGAACCATTTAGGTCAAACCAGAAAACCAATAGTTCTGCCTTACTATAAACTAGACCATGAGTTTAGACATATCAAAGAAGAACTTTATAAACTAGAGAGTTTTTATCGTTTTGACAAAGACGGCAAAAAAGAAAAAGACACAGTTTCAAAAAGTTTAGTATTTTCTAAAAACGAGGCGAAAGGCCATGCTTTCTTAGTCAACACCACAAATGAAATTATTGTTAACTACGACTTTGTCCTACCTGGTATTTTTGAAAATAACGTTCAAAAGACCTTTATTTTAGAGCGAATTAGTCGCAGTCAAAAAACACTTAAAACTTTAAACCCATCAGACAAAGGCTTGAAACTTAAGTTCAATCAAGCACCTTTCTATGTTACTGAGTTTTTAGGTTGGTTTTACTACGATGAAACTGGCAACCGCGTTAACGTTGGAATTGGTGAAGAGATTACCATCCCAAGTTGGGCAAAGACTGAGTTTAAGTTAACCGCGAGATACAAATACGAGATTTCAAATCAAGCAGGTGAAGACATTAACAAACTAGGATACGTCGCAATTTCTTATTTTGATGGCCCTGAAAGAGTTTACTTCGCAATTATCAAAAAAGGCTCACCGGTTGAAAACTTCAAACCAAACAAACCAGGATATGAAACTCTTGGTTGGTATACAGACGAGGCTTTAACTCGAAGATATGACTTTACCGCTGGCAACAACATAGCCAACAAAAACATGTCTCTATACCTTAAATCAAGAAGAACATTTGCGGTTCCTCACGACCACAAGATAACTTTCATTACTACTGCTTACGCAAATCAACTTGTGCCAGTCTACACTATGCACGGTGATAAACTTGATTTAAACTACTCACTACCTTCAATGGTTACAGGATATGAAAATGGTCAGTTTACAGAACTTGACTACTGGACTATAGTAGATCCGGTTTCTGGCAAAGACACCGGTAAACGTTTTGACTTCAACGCTCCGATTACCATCGACTTAACTCTTAAGGCTCACTTAAAACTAAAGAAACTACCTGTACAACAATCTGAAATTACTTACTTTTTTAAAAAAGAAAACGCAGATGGTAGTTTTGAAGAAACAAAAATTATTAAAAAAGCGATAATTGGCACTACTCACACAGTTAACTTTAAAAATCCAGACGAAACCATTTATCAAAACCCTGAGTTTAGTCAAACTGCCCTTATTGTCAATGCTCAGGCTAGCGAAAACAAAGTAACAATTACTTTAAAAAGAAAAGTCTACACTGTTGAGTTTGAAGTTAAAGGACACACTGCTAAAATACCTGCTAGAACAAAGAGACATGGTGCTGAAATCGGTGAAATTGACGAAACTCCTTTTCAAGCAGATGACCTCGCTATTGTAAAAACTGAACTAGAAGGCAGAATACTAACTAAACAAGTGCTTGAAAAAACTTTAGTAAATAAACACCTTAAAGTCACACTTTATATTGGCGAACCTGTTAAAAAAATTGCTAAATACCCGCAAACTAAAGTAGACAACCCAGAAGGTATTTCACATTTTAAAGACGAAGAAC
>CAUTRH010000033.1:0-5757 GCA_963540905.1 uncultured Acholeplasmataceae bacterium
AATTGAGCATTTGTTGTTGTTAATAATAACGGTGCCAGGTAGGCTATATCCACTTAAAGTATTTAGTCCTTCAAAAGCAATTCCTGCGTTTAGCGCACCGTCTCCAATCACCGCAACATTCTTGTTTAATGGGTTTGTTAAGACAAATCCTGCCAAAGCAGACAGGGACTGAGATGCGTGTCCTGCTTCAAAAAAATCGTATTTAGATTCGCTGTATGCGGTAAACCCAGAGATTTTTCTTTCACTAAAATTAATGAAACCACTGCCACGACCAGTTAAAATTTTGTAGGTGTATGCCTGGTGGCCAATGTCAAAAAGCAGTCTGTCTTTGTCTAAGTCAAGTAAATAAACCAAAGCCACAGTTAGCTCAATTGTTGCTAAATTAGAACTAAGGTGTCCACCAGACTTTAAGATATTTTCTTTAATAAACTCACTAATTTCTGCGCAAAGTTTGGGCAGGTCTTGGACTTTGAATTTTTTTAAGTCAGCAGGTAAAAAGTTTAGTAAATTAAAATTACTGCTCATTTTCGATTGCTTTTTTAGCAACCTCTAAAATCGTGTCGGCTTTTTTAATTAGGTCTTTGGTTTGCTTATAAAGTTCAATTGAAACCATGATGTCGTTTTCTTGATTTAACTTATCAATGTTTTCCTTTATTTTTGCAAATAGTGCTTTTAATTCTAAGTTTTTTTCTGAATTGTTCATATTTTTACTCTCCTTTTATGTTTTAGTGACTACTACTTTTAAAGTACCGTCTTTTAATTTAATTTCAAGGCTGTCATTACTGTTAACATCTTTTACACTTCTAACCAATTGCTGGTTTTTAAAAATTAACGCGTAGCCTTGCTCAAGTTTTTTATTTAAGTCAAAGTTGTTAAGTTGTTCTTTAAAAAGTTTTAACTCAAACTCTTTATTTTTAATAATTTCAGGAATATTTGGTAGTTTTAGTTTAAAGTCAGTAATTTGACTTTGGGCAACACTTAAAGTTTTGTGTAGGTTTGGAAGCTTAGTTGTGAGTTCGTCTAAATACTCTGCGTTTTTATTGTAAGTGTTGATAACTGAGTTTTGGCATCTTTGCAGAGCCAAAGCAAGAGTTGCTTGTTTTTTTGAGTAAAGAGCAGCGAGCATTAACTTCGCTTGGTTTTTAAGCAACATTAGTTCTTGTTGAAGTTTGGTCAACTTACTCAGCGGAGACACTCGCTCTAGTGATGCTTCGTAGGTTCTCAGTTCTGCGTTTTCTTGGTGAACTTTGTTTTTTAAATTAGTCAAAATTGTGTGGTTAAATTCGGTTAACTTATTTTGAAAATCAACAGTTGTAATTTGAGTAATTAGAGCAGCGGCGTCTGTTGGGGTAGATGCAGAAAGGTCGGCAACGTAGTCTGAAATTGAGACATCTCTTTCATGTCCAACTGCAGAAATCACAGGGATTTTAGAAAAATAGATAGCATCTACAACTTCTTTTGTATCAAACGCCTCAAGGTCTTCTTTAGCACCACCTCCGCGTCCAACAATTAAAACTTCTGCTTTGTTTTCTAAGTTTGCAAGTTCTATGGCTTTTTTAATCTCTCGAGCGGCGTTTTCACCTTGCACTAAAGTGTTGTAAACAATAAAGTCAATTAAAGGAAAGCGTTTATATGCGTTTTCTTTAATGTCTCTAAGTGCAGCGCCTGTAGCCGAAGTTACTATTCCGACTACCGCTGGGTTTTGAGGAATCTTTCTTTTTCTTTCTTTTTCAAAGTACCCAAGGGAATTTAGTTCTTTAATTAGTTTTTCTTTTTCGCGTTTCTTTTTACCCTCACCGTAGTCATAAACCTGCCAAACTGTCGCGGTTATTGAACCACCTTTTTGGTAATAAGAAATAGTGATATCAACTATCACCTGCATACCGGTGTAGGGAATAAAATCTAGTTTACTTGCAGTGCTTTGCCAAATTGCACATCTTAGTGCACTTTCTTTGCCAACTAAGTTAAAGTAAAGATGACTTTTGGGGTTTTTAGCCTCGTATTCTGAGTAAGTTGCTTTAACTTCACCCAACACAAAAAAATGACTATAGCCAAAATTATGTTTAACTAAATCAGCAATATTTTGGCTAAAAAAGTCTACTTCGATAACGTTTTTTTCTGTATTATTTTGATTTTCTACTCCGCTCATTTTAAATTAGCAACGATGTTTTGCAGTAACTTGTTGGTAAACTTGTGTTGTTTTTCGTCATCTAAATCCGAAAACAACTTAGTGATTTCAACCGCTTCATTGATTGCAACTGGTACAGGGGTTTTTAGTTCTTGCATTTCAAAAACCGAGTACTCTACAATTGCTTTATCTAATTTAGAAAGTCTGTCTAAACTGTAGCCAATCAAGGCCTTAGAAATTGTTTCATCAATTTCTTTTACCTTAATTAAAAATAGTGAAAAAATCTCTTTCTCTTCTTCTGTTAACACTAAATTATTTTCAAGTCCTAAGTTATATATATAGATAGATTTAATTAAATTTAGCCTAGTTTGTAGTTCTTTTTTCATTTTATTCTCCAAAGACATTTTAGCATAATTTAGTGCCTTTTTAGCCTATCGTAAAGGTTTTTAACCTTGATAAACTTGTTGCTCAAATGCGCTCGATTGATTTGTTTTTTAAAGGTAGAAATGTAAATTGACTGAAGTTCAGAAAGTGAGCTATAGGGGTGTTTTAATCTTAATTTCATAACTCGCTCTAGGTCTGGGGCAAGTTCAGTATCTACGTTCGTGAAAATAAAGTTGATTTGCTTAATTTGTTTAGCAGCGACTTCAGAAGTTTTTTTAATATTAGCAGTTTCACAATTCACTCGGCGTTGCAAAGTGGTCGCTACTTCTCTGTCAATTTTGCAGTTAGTGTAGCGCTCTGCGATTTTGTTTAATTCTGAGTGATTTAAAAAATCAACTATTTGGTCAAAAGACTTAATATATAGCAAAAAGTGGTCTAAGCGTTTTGAAATTCTGGCGTCTAAATTGTATTTAAGTAAGGTTTTTTGGACAAAAAAACAAGACTCAATATTTTTGAACTTAAACTCCAAGTGATAATTTGCAGAACTTGGTGAGTTAATTGAACCTAGTATTAGAAATAGAGTTTTAAAAAACAAAGGTTTTGAAATTTCTACAACTGCAGAGTTAATTTCTGTCTCAATTGCCAAAAAATCAGAGTGCACAAAAATTAACTTTTTAGAACCATAGTTAACAACTGCTTTTATGTTTATTTTTTTAAAAGCAGTGTCATAGAGTTCAAGTAGTTCATACGGCACTTTAAACTCATAAAACTCGTTGTCTTGACTTGCTGGTTTTTTAAAGTAAAGCGTCAGCATTAAAAACTGTTTTAGCTCAGGCAACGGCAGTTTTAAAATGCAGGCAAGAATTGCTTGCTTGCAGTACTTAGAAAAAGAAATTCCTAGTTTTTTTAATTCATCTGCCAACAGTTGGCTAGAATTAGCCATGGTTTTTTAAGTATCTAGCAATCGCAGAAACTGCAATTCCGCCGTCGGCTGCGGCTGTAATTAATTGTCTAACTGCTTTTTTTATAACGTCACCTGCTACAAAAATACCAGGAATAGAGGTAGATAAGTCTTCGTTTACTAAATAGTATCCCCATTCTTTTTGCAGTTCTGTGTCAAGTAGTGAAGACTCTGGAACTTGGCCGATAAAAATGAAAATACCGTCTACAAAAACTGAGTAATTTTGGTCAAACACGTCAAAATTAATTCCTTTCAATGTGTTGTTTTCATCCAAGATTTTCTTAATTTTTGCGTTATAAATAACATCAACATTGGTTTTTTTAAATAGTTCTGCTTGTCCTTTTTTGTCAGCAGTTAAGTGTGGGTCTTGAGTGATTACTGTGACTTTTTTGCAAATGTCTGCCAAAAAAGCAGCCTCATCAACAGCAGCGTTGCCACCACCTACAACTGCAACTTCTAAATCTTTGTAGAAAAATCCATCACAAGTTGCACAAAAAGAAATACCATTTCCCAGGTATTTGTCTTCGTTTTCTACGTTTAGAGTTCTTGGTTTTTGGCCAGTTGCCAAAAGCACAGTTTTAGTTTCATAGGTATTTTGATTTGTAGAAACTTTGAAACCATTTTCAATTTTTTCAATTTTTAAAACGTTTTCAGCAATTATTTTTGCGCCCAAAGACTTGGTGTGTTCGTGCATAGACTTTGCCAATGCGCTACCCTCAATTTTGCTAAAACCTAGGTAGTTTTCAATTTCTTTTGTGTTAATAATTGCGCCACCTGGTACTTTTCGTTCAAATACCAAAGCATCTAAGTTTTGTCTTGCTGCGTAAATTGCTGCGTTCAGGCCAGCAGGGCCTGCGCCAATAATAATTAAATCTTTCATAATTAGTTAAATAAATCCTTTAGATCCTTTAAATCGTTAATCTTGTAAAGTGCGGTTGTAGAGCCATTATCCGAAGTTTCTGTGCTATAGAAAACTGTTTTTATTTCAAGAGCATCCGCTAGTTTTAGCATCTCTTCGTTTTCTGAAATCACACATGCTCGCTCTTTTCTCATCAATTCATTTGCTAAAAACGGATTGACTTCGTCTTGCAGATACGAATTTTTAAATGAACAATATAAAGCGCTTTCAGCCAAAGTTTGTTTTAAGTTAAGTTTAGAGAAAACAACTGTTTTAATTCCAAATATAGAGTTATATAGTTTAAACTTCAAAATAGCCTTATAACCCAGTTTTAAAGTAAGATCTGCATCTATTAAAAAGTAGGCAACAGAACCAACTTTTTCGCCTTTTTCGTTAACTATATACCGACCTTTTTTACCAGGGTCCAGATAAGTTTCGTAGTGATAAAGAGTAGCGTCTACGTAGTATGGAATGTGCGTGAAGTAAAGATACTTAATACCAAAGTAAATCAAACCACCTATTACAAAGAGTACAGAAATCAACACATTTTGTTTAATCTTGCCAATCCAAAGTGGGTCTTGGCGAAAAGGTTCAATTAAAAAACCGCGAATTAAACCGTAGGCAATTGTGTAGATTCCAAACATATCGCCAACTTTAAGTAGTTTAAAACGACGAACTACAAGAAGTAAAACTAAAATAAACAAGTTAGCAAGTGACTCATATAAGAAGGTTGGGTGCCAGTAGCCAAGTTGAGTTGAGTTGTTTCCGCTAAAGTGCATTTGCTCGCGAATAAAACCTGGCAAGAAATTCAGATTTCTGGCCATTGTGCCGTGCGCTTCGCGGTTAATAAAATTGCCCCAACGGCCAGCGATTTGGCCAATTAAGAAACCAATTGCTACAATGTCTAGAATCAAGAGCATATTGATTTTTCTGACCCAGCAGTAAATGGCAGCCGAGACCATCGCAACAATTATTGCGCCGTGAATTGCAAGTCCCCCACTTCTGAAATCAAAAAATGAAGAAAGCGAAGCGTTTGGGTCAAACAGTAGGTAGTAAAGTCTAGAACCCAGAATTGAAAGCGGGATAATTATTAAAACTCCGTCTGTGGCGTGGGATACCGAAATATTTGATTTCTTGACTTCTTTTAGTGATGTGTAGACTGCGGCAAATATTCCAAAAGAAATAAAGACAGCATACCATCTAACGTCTTGGCCAAAAATAGAAAAAGCCGTTTTACTAAAACCAATTGCACGGTTTGGTGTACTAAAACCGTTTGTTGCAAGCGCAAGAAGTGCAATAAAAATCAAGGTTAACAGCAGAAAAGTTAAAGTTTCCCAGTATTTGTTTGTAAACTTAAAAAACTTAGTTTCGCGGTATCTAGCCGTG
>CAUTRH010000034.1:0-5673 GCA_963540905.1 uncultured Acholeplasmataceae bacterium
CGTCTAAAACCACTTTTTCCCTTTCTGTAATTTCTTTAGTAGCACTTTCTTTTAAATCAAGTGCATGCTCTTTTTTAATGTCAGTTTCTACTTGAGCTTTTTCAACTTTTTTGTTTTTTTCCATATTGTCCTCTCAGCTAGTTAAATCAGTTCTTTTTCAGTTAGACTCACTCTAAGTTCATCTGCTTTTTTAAAGTCTCTGTCTAAACGGGCTTGTTGCCAGGTTTTATATATTTCAAACTCTGTGTCTGTAAACTCAGGTAGTTTGATTTCAAAACCTAAAATTTCTAAAACTTTGTAAACAGAGTAAATCACTGAAGCGTTAGTTGAACTGGTTTCGTTGATGCTTAGTTTCTTTACAACTTGTTGTAAATCACTTAAAGCGAGTGGAGTTAAAAAGCCATCTTCCATACATTTTGCGAAGTTATCCAAAACTTCTTTGTCAAATTCCTTAAACTCAAAACCAGCAACGCGATGATTAAAAGTAAGTATTCTTAATTTGCGCTGTAGTTTGGTAAATACTGTTTGGTTTTCTTGAAGTAGTTCTCTTGAAAAGTTAATCGGGCTTTCAAAGTTATGTGAAAGTATTAGAAGTCTAAATCCGTTTGTTTGGCTATTTTCTATAATTTCATTTACGTTAATTACATTTCCAAGAGACTTAGACATTTTTTGATTGTCAACATTAACTCTGCCGACATGCATATAGTATTTACTTAGTTCACGTCCAGTTTCTCCAAGAAACTGAGCACGCTCATTTTCGTGGTGTGGAAACTTTAAGTCAGAACCGCCACCGTGAATTAAAAGAGTATCTTGAAATAACTCTTTATTCATCACAGCGCATTCTGTGTGCCAGCCTGGTCTGCCTTCACTAAAAGGTGATTTGAATTTAATGCCTTCTTTTGTTTTTTTCCAAAGTAAAAAATCAAGCGGATCTTCTTTATCTTGGTTTACAGAAATCCTGGCACCCACTTCTAAGTCTGCTGTGTTTTGGTGAGAAATCACACCGTAAGTTTTAATTGAATTAACTCTGAAATAAACATTTCCATTTTTTTCGTAGGCTAGATTTTTGGAAATTAAAGATTGAATAAATTCAATTATGTGGTCAATGTATTTAGTGGCGTAAGGAATGGTGTCTGGAAACTCGCAGTTCAAATCTGCTAGATTTTTTAAATACACTTGGCTGTATCTATGTGCAATTTCTCGTTCACTAACATTTTCTAATATCGCCTTGTTAATGATTTTATCGTCAATATCGGTGATATTAGAAACATAGAAAACTTGGTGTTCACGATATCTTAAATAACGAACAACTGCATCAAAAAAAATAGCAGGGCGAGCATTTCCAACATGAATGTATGAGTAAACTGTTGGGCCGCATACATAAATGCCGATTTTTTTACCTGCTTCTGGATTAAAATTATCTATTTTTTTGGTTAAAAAATTATATAATTTCAAATATTTTCTCCGTCGCTCGTTATATACATTATATAACAAGAACTTAGAAATATTCGGCTTGGGGTAAGATTTTGGTTAGCTTATTGTTTAGTTTAATTAGTTTTAAAATTATGTTTCCGCCCTTAATATTTTTATAGTAATTACAAGCCAGTAAAATAAAAAAAGTTTTGTAAACTCCGCTGATTTCCGTGTCTAAAAATTCCAATAAATACTTAATAAAAATATCAGGTGCCTCTTGATATAAAAGTAGTTTCTGGGCAAATTGCATCAGTTTTGAAATTAAAAAGTTATCGGGAATTTTATGTTTAAGAAACTCATTTATGTTGTGAGATATTGCCTCAATCTTTCGTTCATGAATATAGTATATAGTTTCAAAAAATAGCCTTACTAGTCTGTTTTCAAACTTTATATAACTTTTAAAAAACAAGTCTGGAATGAACACACTATGATAAATTTGTGCGTATAAGCCAAAGAAAGCACCTACTAATTTGTTGTTGTTAAACTTACATTTTAAAATGTTTTTAACATTGTTTTCAAAACTTGTTTTGTCTTGAAATTTCAGATTTTTAATCAGTCTAACTGAATCTAAAATTCCAGTTAAAATTGGCGAATTTAGTGCTGAAAAATAAACTTCTAAACCGTCAATATCGTTTGAGTGAATATGCTTTTTCTCACAAAACTTAGTCAAAACTTTTAAAAGCATAAACATCGCTTCAACTCTTTTATCTTCTGCACTTGCTACCCTATTTTCAAGAACTATCGTACAATCTTTAACGTTTCCAGAGATAAATATAGTCAGCGCCGAAATCAGTTGATAAACCTCGTAGTACTTTGGGGAAAAGTCAGGTTTAGTGTAGTCACCTTTGCTTAAAATCAAAAGTGCATCGGTCAAATTTAAATTACTCAAATAATAAAAACTGTTAAAAATAGTGTTGTTTAAAATGTCATGATCTTTAGGGTCTGCTAAACTTTTTTCTAATTTTTTGGCTTTAATAATGAATTGATTAACTCATCTATTTTGTCTTCAAACAAATTAAAGTTATAGATAGATATTTTGTCAGAGACAAACAGTGTCTCTATTTTTTTAATGCTTTTTTGAGTAAGTGTTGACTTGTTTCTCTCATAGCAAGAAATTGTTGAAATCGGTAATTTAGTCAGTTCACTAAACTCACTCAAAGTTTTAGAACAAAGCATTCTGCAATAGTAAAGCTGTCTTTTGTAAAAGACGGCTTTTTCATTTTCTAATTTAGTTTTTAATTTTAGTTTTCTATTGTTTAAAAACATGTCTTTATTTTACTTTATTTAATTTAGTTAAAAAATTAGTTTTTCAAAAAAAATGTGCAAATTGCACATAAATATTATAAAAAAGCATTAGTTTTTTGAAAATTACATTTTGTGTATTAGGATTGTTAAATAAAAATGTTTAGTTGTTAGACTGAGCGTTTATTCTTAGCAAGTTAAACAAATTTTAAAAATAATCATTTAAATACACTGCTTTAAATGTTATAATTGATTTGTTTAGAGAGGTTTTAATAAATGAACAAAAAAACAATTTTAGATGTTGATTTTCAAAACAAAAAAACAATTTTAAGAGTTGATTTCAACGTACCACTTAAAAATGGGGAAATTACTGACGATAACCGTATCGTTCAGGCACTTCCAACAATTTCTTATTTACTTGAACACGGCGCTAAGTTAATTTTACTTTCACACCTTGGGCGTGTTAAAGAAGAAAAAGATATGCAAGGCAAATCTTTAGAACCAGTTGCTCACAGATTATCTGAATTACTTGGGAAACCTGTTAAGTTTGTTGCAGACTACCGTGGCAAGGCTGTAGAAGATGCAGTTAGTCAATTAAAGTCAGGCGAAGTTATCGTGCTTGAAAACACTCGTTTTGCAGATCTTGACAACAAAGCGGAGTCAAAAAACTCACCAGAACTTGGCAAATACTGGGCCGGACTTGGTGAAATTTTTGTAAATGATGCTTTTGGTGTGTGCCACCGTGCACAGGCTTCTAATGTGGGTATTGCAAATCACCTGCCTTGTGTTTGTGGATTTTTGATGGAAAAAGAAATTAAGTATCTTTCTGCTGCAATTCAAAATCCAAAAAGACCGCTTGTGGCAATCATTGGTGGTGCGAAAGTTTCTGACAAAATTGAAGTTATTAATAATTTGCTTAAGATTTGCGACTATGTATTGGTCGCTGGTGGTATGGTTTATACTTTCGCGAAGGCTCAAGGCGGAAAAATTGGTAAAAGCATTTGCGAACCTGACAAAACAGATTTAGCGCTGGATTTACTTAAACGCGGTGCAGGTAAACTAATAGTCGGTCGTGATGTCTACACAGGCAAAGAGTTTTCAAACGATACCGAAGTTAACCTACGTTCAGTTATGGATATTCCTGAAGACGAAGAAGGTTTAGACTGTGGTGTTGAAACCCTTAAACTATTTAAACAGTATATTGATAAAGCAAACACAGTGATTTGGAACGGTCCACTTGGTGTTTTTGAACTTCCTGTTTTTTCAAATGGTACTTACAAAATCGCTGAGTATATCGCTGCCAGAGAAGGCGCGATGACAGTTGTTGGTGGTGGTGATTCTGCTGCTGCTATTGCCAAAGCAAATATGATTGAAAAATTCACACACGTTTCAACTGGTGGTGGTGCTTCACTTGAATTTTTTGAAGGTAAAACTCTACCAGGAATTGAATGCATTTTAGATAAGTAAAATCGTGATTAATTTAGGACAAAAAATTCATTATCTAAGAGTCAAGGCTAATTTAACTACCAAGGAACTGGCAAATAACATTGGAGTTACAAAAGGTTATATTTCCCAAATTGAAAATAACCGAACATCTCCATCACTTGAATCTTTAGAAAAAATTTTGGAAAGACTAGGTACAAACTTTCAAGATTTTTTTGGAACTACTGAACAAACTAAAGAAGAAAGTTTGGTTGAAGTTTTTTCAACCGCTAAACTTGCAGAAAGCGAAGAAGTTGACGAGAACTTACTCTACGCTAAGTTCCCACTGCTTCCCACTAACTCTAGTTTCAAAGTAGAAATTGTTGAAATTCAGCCAAACGGACAAACCGAAATTCAAAAACCACAAGTTAGTGAAACTTTTGGCTATGTTTTGGAAGGTAGAGTTGAAATTTTTCAAAATGAAGAAGTTACTTTAGTTGAACGTTTTGAAACTTTTTACTTTCCAAATATTAAAGAAAACTACTTGAGGAATAAATACTCAAGACCATGCAAGGTTTTACTTGTTAAAACCCCAAGATAGAAAAGGATTTTTTAACATGCGAAGAAAAATAATTGCTGGTAACTGGAAAATGTATAAAACCAGAGCAGAAGCGCTTGAGTTTATTTACCAAGTTACAGATAAACTGCCTGAAAGAACTGAAGTTGAAACTGTGGTATTTGCCCCAAGCCTATATGCTCGCTGTTTAGTTAAAAGACAAGGTAATTTAAGAATTGGTGTGCAAAATATTCACCATTTAGATGAAGGCGCGTATACTGGCGAACTTTCTTTAAAAATGGTTGAACCACTCGGCTTTGAGTATGTTTTAATTGGACACAGTGAACGCAGAGAGTATTTTAAAGAAAGCGACCTAGATGTTAATTTGAAGTTAAAAAAAGTACTGACAAGTAATTTAACTCCTGTTGTTTGTGTTGGTGAAAACCTTTTAGTAAGGCAAAAAAACGAAGTTTATGACTTCTTGGCAAATCAAATTAAATCTGCATTTTCAGAAGTTAGCGCAAACGATGCTAAAAGGGTAGTTATAGCGTATGAGCCTATTTGGGCAATTGGAACTGGTGAAACCGCTACCCCTGAAGTTGCTAACCAAACGATTAAAGGAATTCGCGAAGTTATTGAAAAACTTTATAGCAAAGAAGTGGCTGCTGAGATCAGAATTCTTTACGGTGGTTCTGTTAAACCAGAAAACATTAAAGAAATACTCGCAACTACAGACATAGACGGCGCACTAATCGGTGGTGCTTCTCTTGACTCTGCTAAGTTTATTCAAATGATCGATGCTGCAAAACAACTTTTATAAACTTATAAATATAACTAAAAAAAGGTCAAACTGATATACAGTTTGACCTTTTTGAATTCTTAGTAAAAAGGCTTAACTAAGCAAAAATATAAGATTATTATTTAGCCTGAACTTTTCACAAAAATATAACTAATCATTTAAAAACAAGTCTTAGACCTAA
>CAUTRH010000035.1:0-5671 GCA_963540905.1 uncultured Acholeplasmataceae bacterium
TTCTAGTATAGATGGAGTTTCGAGAAACAAGGTACTTGCTGAAAACATTTTACGTTCATATTCAAGAAATATATGTACACTTACTGATAGTAAAACAATTTTTAAAGATGCAACTACTGCCACTGAAATTTCCTTGAAAACTTTTGAAAGTTACGTAGACGCGCTTAGAAATTTGCATATTATTGATGATGTTAATGCTTGGTGTCCAGCAATTCGTTCAAAAACTGCAATTCGCTCTTCTGTCAAAAGAAATTTATGTGATCCGTCATTGGCAGTTGCAGCACTTGGTATTAACCCTGAGTATTTTGACAGGGATTTTAAAACTCTTGGCTTCTTATTTGAGTCTTTAGTAATTAGAGACTTAAGAGTTTATTCATCCGTTCACAATGGAAGAATTTCTTACTATAGAGACCGATATGGCCTTGAAGCAGATTGCGTACTTCATTTAGAAAACGGTAGATACGCATTAATTGAAATTAAATTAGGAGCAAGTGAAATAGATAAGGCGGCTAAACATTTGCTCGAAATTGAAAGACTTGTAATTGAAAAAAATAAAACAGAGCAACAAATGCAATTACCACCGCCAACTTTAAAGATAGTGATTACTGGAACTGAATATGGCTACATTAGAGAAGATGGCGTGCTTGTTGTTCCAATTGGTTGTTTAAAAGATTAGGTATACGCATAAAAATGAAATTTTCCTACATTTGGCACAAATGAAAATTTAATTCTAAAACTACCTTATAAAACCTTTTTATAAAACTAAGAATTCATAATTTTAAGTTTATTTAGTCATTAGACTTAAAAGCAGTTGTAATTATTATTTGATTTATTACTATTTTTTATATCATAACTATGCGTAAGGTTGGTAATAAAATGAATGATGAAAAAATAAAAAAAATAGTTCAAGATTGTATAGAATCACAAGATGAAAGTGAATGGTTTGAATTTAAAGAAAACGCTTTTTTACTTAAACTTCTAAAATCATACAATATTATCCAAAGAGAAGGGGCAAACAAAAACGGCTATTGTTTGGTTTTGATTTAAAATTAAATTAGAAATTAAAAAGAGATGGCGACATCTCTTTTTAATCATTTAAATACAATTTACACCAGTCAGGTTGTTTTATATAGTTTTTTTATTAAAATAGTTAGATAAAATTGCTGCAATGTTGGTAATAAAGTTGGTAATAAAAAATAACAAACTTGATTTATTTTAAATAATGAGTTTGCACTAATATAGCCTTGCTAGGCTATATTACAAACTAATACATTTATTGCTAAAGTAACATCACTTGCAGCGAAAAAGTCTACATTAAAAAAATAGGTTGGTAATAAATTTAATCATGTTGGTAATAAAATTTAAGGTAAATCTATATAGTTGTAAAATAAATAAGCGTATTTTTAGGCTCAGAGGTGCCACCCACTGAAGAGGATAATTTTAAAACAAAAAACAATACTATAATTCGTTAAGCATTAAAAAATCTTTTAGTTTGATATGTCTAACTGTTGAACTAGAAAAATCAAAATCATCATTAGTTATCAATATTTTTTGAAAGCGATTATCTAAAGTATAAAAAGCACCCATTTCTCTGATATACGCTTTTTCATCAACAACGCTATAGGCGACTTGTACATAAAAACTTTTGCCTTCTTTAGATGCGATAAAGTCAATTTCTTTGCCTTGATTGTCAAAAGTTTTTACATTATATCCCATATAAATTAGTTCGTTGTAAACAATGTTTTCTAAATTATGATCCAAGTCATAACGACTGTTGTCTGTTTTAATTGAATTCAGTGCAACGTCGCAATTATATATTTTCCCGTAGAATCTGAGCTCTCTTTTGGTTTTGGTTGAATACTTCGGAATTTCTTCTATAATGTAGGCTTCTTTTAAATATTTTAAAAAGTTTACAACTGTAGACATTGCCAGGTTAGGAAAATCTATCTTCATGTGTTTGTGAATAGACCTAATTGAAAAAATTCGTGAATTGCTTACCAGCACATAGTTAACCAATTTCTTAAATATCACATCTTTTTTAATCTTATATCTAATAATTAAATCGTTTACTACTATGGTTTTTTCTAAATCGTTCAAATACGCTTTTGTATCCTTTAAAGAACTAAAATTAAATCTACCAGGAAACCCACCCCAAATTAAGTAATTTGAAATGTCAATTTTAATGTTGTGTTTTTTTGTGTACTCACTAATTTCTTTAAAAACAAACGGCCTAATTCTAAAAGAAACAAAACGTCCACTAAGTAATGTTAAAAATTCGTTTGAAAGCAATTTAGAGTTAGAACCAGTTATAAACACAGAGCAGTTATCTAGCCTTAAGTCTTTAACTGCTTTCTGCCAATTTTCGATTTCTTGAATTTCATCAAAAAAGCAGTAACATTTACCATTTTTTCTATTTGTTTTTACGTAGTTTAACAGTTCTTCAACGCTACCAGCCTTAGTAAAATCAGCAATTCTTTCAAAATTAAGATAAATTATGTTATCTGTTTTCTGCTCAATTTCAGACATTATAGTTTCTAGTATTACCGATTTACCGCATCTTCTTACACCAGTTATTACTTTAACCAAATCACTTTCATAAAAGCCTCTAATAGATGCTAAATATTTTTCTCTAGTGATCATTTAATACTCCTCTGCTATGCATATACATTTTAGTCGATAAATTAAAAAGAAACAAATTTTTTGTCTTATATAGAAGACAGTTTGGATTAAAATTACAAAATTGTCAGACGATAAAAGACAATTTTGTAATTTTAATCCAAACTGTACGATTAAAAAACACAATGTCGTTTATTTAGAGGAACACAAAAACAATCATTTATTAGAAACAAAAAAAACACAAACTCAGCAAAATTTAGGTCTGAATTTGTGTTTTTTTAAGCTTATTTACAGTTTTATAAATTTTTATATACTGTAAGTGTCTGGGAATTATTTCTAAAGTGTCATAAAAAATCGGGAGTTTAGTTAATAACTAAACTGATCATTATTGTAATAAAAGACCACTAATAAAGATATTAGTTTGGTGAGTAAGTTAAAGCAATTGTAAAACTAAACGACCTATATTTTTTTATTTGCTTTTAGGACTGTCATAATTTTAATGTCTGCAGGCGAAGTGAGAAACTCATCAAACTCGTATATATTCTTTTCATTTATCCAAAGTTGCCCTTCTTCAATTTCCTTTAAACCCTTACTGTGTTGATTTTTTGAATAGTATTTATTGTTTTTTACTTCATCGGAAGAAAGCACCCAATATTTAATTTTATCTCGCCAGACGCCAATCCAGATAAAAACATCTGTGCATTCTGGTTTTAGTTGTTGAAAATTCATATTAAAAGTTTTTCTGCTGTCTGTTGCTAAGGCTTTTATGGTAAGTTGTTCATCTGATTTTGAGTCAACTGCTCGCGAAGCCTTCACTTCTACTTTTATACCATCTCCGATTTGCAATGGTAGAAAAAAATCATATTCTCCGTGGTAATTTATATCAGTTTTCTTACTAGGTCTTTCAAACTCCTGAACTAACTCATTTAAATGAGTTTGTGCCCACATTTCGCCAAATCCCCTTGGTGAAGTGATTTCAAAAAGATGCAGAAACTTATTTCTAGAAATATAGTCGTTTCGTATCTTTAAGTAATCGTCAAACTCAATAATTTTGTCTGCTAAAAGCCCACAAATTATATACTCAAATTTATTAAATGGATAAATGCTAAAAATACTTTCAAGTTCACTGTCCTTTAAACTTTTATTTTTAGACTTTAGTCTTAACTGATTTAAGATTTCTTTAAGCCTTTCCATTTTTCAAATCCTTTTCAATTATTTTGATTTGTTCGCCTGAAAAACCATAGAGTTTGTAAATAACAGACTGTATATTCAACTCGTCGTTAACTTTACCGTCCATAAAATCTATAAAAAGTTGTTCAGTTATGGCGTCAATAGTTGGAATAGGCAAGTTTTGAAGGTCATATTTTAAAGTTTTAATTTGGTTTATTTTATGGCGAAAATAAAAGTTTAAAACATTTGAATTAAGCAGCACGCATAGTGCTTTGATGTTAACTGGTGTGTTTATAGGAATTAAAATGTTTGCAGAGTTCAATACCAAAGTTTTTTTGTTGTCATAAGAAAAAATTAGTTTTCTGTTAGAGATAAACTTATAAATTAGTTTTTCTTGAGCAAAATAATACTCATCACTCGCAACTTGTTGGAATTTTTCTTTATTGTAAAATATAAATTTTTTTGGTTTATCGGCGATATATTTCTTTATCTCTTTACCTGTATAAATTGGCATTGAGTCTTTAGTTTCACTATCCAAAACTAGTTCTTTGTTGTTGCCAGTCACTATCCCAAGCGCAAATTTAGAATCAGTTAACTTAAAGCAGGCTCTGTTTTCAATTTCTTTTAATATTAAGTTTTTTTCATCGTCATATAAAGAAAAAATATAGTTTTTATCTTTTTCAAATCTATCGTGCTTGATTTTATGTTCACTTGATTTTTCTACGATCGTAATCTTGTTTTTAGAAGTGAATGCTAATTCTATTGAAACCGCATCTGTTAGCACATTGTTAAAAGGTTTTTTAAAATATTCAATTTTGCAAATTGTTGTATTTTCAACAATGTATTTTCTGATGTCTTTGTGAGTTCGGACATTTAAAAAAGACTCAGGTAAAAGAAAGCACAATCTACCGTATTTTTTATTAGTTTTTTGAATTGATTGGTAAATGAAATAAGAAAAAGACTCTTTTGAACGAATTTCTTTAAAATCTTTTAGGTGCTCTTCAATATAGGCACCCCACGGTGGATTTGTAATAATTAAATCAAAATGAGGGTTGTCAGATATTTTTAAAAAATCCGTGCAAAAAATATTTGGTTCAAATTCTTCTTCTTTAAAAATCACAAAAAGATTACACTTCATGATTTCGACAGCAATTTTGTCTATGTCGTAGCCATAAATATTTTCGGGTTTTACTAACTTAGTTTTTGCAATTTCGTTTAAAAACCCACCACTTCCACAGCAAGGATCGCAGATTTTTTTATCTTTTAGGTCTAGCCTATCTATCATTTTGTGTACGATATTTGCAGGAGTATAGTAAGAACCTGCAATATTTTTGTCACCTTCAAATTTAAGCAGCTGATAGATATATCCAAGTAAATCAACATCAGCATAAGCAGTAAAATTAAAGTTAACTTGATAGTAATCGTTGCCAATTGTGTTGATAAAACCGGCGATATACTTATTTTGAGAAGTAAAACCTCTGTCGGTTTTGTATACAAGTTTTAAGTCAAGAAGATACTTTAAAATTAGTGAGTTAATGGTTGTTTCAGTTGCACTGTCAAAATCAATTTCATCTAGTATTAAATCAATTTCAGCACCCAGGTTCATATACTCTTTCGGTATTATTTTTTTCTTAGACTCAGTCTTATTTGCTCTTTTAAAAAAGCAAGATTCTTCTAGATTTTTATCCAATCTTTTCCAGTTTTGAACAGTTGCATCTGAAATTTTTAAGTTTTTCGCATCTTTCGCCATAACACAAGAATTATAACATTCAGACTTATGCTTTTGCGCTTATCCTTGAAGGGAAAACGTAATTTTTAAAAAATTAAACACATTTATATAGTTTAATTACACTATTAAATAATTCATAAATCAATGAGCGGTTTT
>CAUTRH010000036.1:0-5501 GCA_963540905.1 uncultured Acholeplasmataceae bacterium
AAGTAAAAACTTAAAGTTTGTTGTGCAAAGCAATAACTTTCAAGAAAGTGAGTACTCTTACTTTAAGTTACTATCAGCGCTTATTTTAGATGTTTTTGAAAAAGACAAAAACTTACTTAAACTAAAACAAATCACTAGCCTATTTACGACTCTAAAAGAAAACTCAAATCTAGCGTTTAAATACTACGTTGACGAACAAGTTCATCTAAGCACAGGAATGCGCACGCTTTTAGACGGAGTTGAAATAACTACACTAGACCAATACTGCACGCAAATTGCAGGTAGCGACAAAATTAGTTATAAAAAAGAATTTTTAACTTGTAGTTTAAAACCAGGAAACTCACTAAAGCAAAAATATAAACTGAGAAAAAAACAAGTTATGGAACTTGCAAGTTCTGTTGATGTGCTTGGCAAAGTTGTGGTGTTTTCGCTAGTTTTAGACATAGACGAGGAACAAAGTACAATTAACACGCTTGCCGAAACAGCTAAGGTCAACAATATATACGGTCTGTATTCACACACCGAACTTGAGCGTACTTTTCAAAGTAAGTTAATTGATAAGTTTTCCTTAATTTTAATAGAACTCAACTTTGACAACCGCCACCTTTACTCACTGGAACTACAAGAAAAATATATCGCTGAGTTTCTAGATGTCTTAAAAGAGTTTTTCAACACTGAGGCAATTTACTTCATTCAAGACAACAAGTTCGCTTTGTTTGTAGATTTTAACGATATCAGAGCCTTGAACAATGTGCTTAGCGAACTAAGTAAAAAAACACAAAATATCGGCAAACAAAACTGCTTAGAGTTAACATTCTTATTTACTGCCTCTGTGCTTAGATATCCTACTGCTACCTACAACAAAACTTTTAAAAAAATCTATAGGTTTGCAGACCTGGCTTTAAACCTTGCAAAAACCAACGGCAAAGTTTTCCATATTTTTGAAAAAGAAGATTTGCACCAAGATATTTTTGAAGACGACGTTATCAAACTAATTTTAAACTATCCAGATAAGTTGAAGTTAATGCTTTTGCCGATAGTTGATGAAAACAAAAATGTTGTGCTTTACCAAGCGGGCTTTAGTCTAGATGGCTATGACCTTGATTTTAAAGAAATCAAAGAGATTGCAAAAAAACACAGAAAAGCCACAGAAATAGATACGATTTTATTTAAAGAAGTTGTAGACGCACTAAACATAGCCACTGAAAGATTTGGCCAAATATTTGATGTTCTGCTGCCACTTTCCGCAGAGTCTTTAATGTCTTTGGACTTTAAAAAACAAGTCAGCAAACTGAAATACAAATATTTGGCACCACACATTTGCTTCCTATTTCCAAACGAAGAAGAACTGCTAGGTATAGTTGAAAACTTCAAACAAAGTCTTGAGCAAAACAAACACAAAGTATTTACCAAAAATATCTCGGCGTACATAAGATACGGTTTTCAAGGAGTAGTTCAAAGATACACAGACGGTATTCGCTTCACTGAGTTTATCAAAATGTTGGCCCTTGAAACTAAAAAAACTAACTCCTGTTTAATTGTCAAAGACTTAACTAAAAAAGAAGATTTTAACTCTTTGAAAAAAATCAAAGACCTTTGTTTTCAAGGTAAGTTATTCGCACCAATTTCGGTTAGCGAAATATTTAGTAAAATGCAAGAAAATCAGAGTCCAAAACTTGAGTTAGACAGTGAAAACGAGATTTAAAAGATCTCGTTTTTTTATTTTAAAATCACAAAAAATCCGTCTATTTTTAGGTTTAGTAGCAGTTTCATGGTAAAATTAAATCCAAAGAGGTACTAATTTATGGACAGAATAGAAGACAAAAAACTAATTGGCCAAAAAGTCAAAGTAGAAAAAGAAAGAAGTTATGGAGTAGTTACCAGAATAGACTATGAACACGGTTTAATTTACGTGATATTTGCAAGAATGCGTGAAGAAAAATACCCTTACCCAGAGGCAATTGACCAAGGTATTTTAACTCCAGTTGGAAAATAATTATGGAAATTTCAAAAGACCTGCTTAAAAAATACAACAAAAGTTTTACAAAAAACAAACAACTTAGTGCAATTAAAAGAGCGCTTGTCCGATCTAAATTAGCAGATGTTGTCTATGTTCAAGAAAGTGAACAACTTGTTAGCACACATTTTTCACATGTTATCCCTGCTTTAAATATCTCAAACCAAAAACAATCTGGTCGTTGCTGGATGTTTTCTGGTTTAACTTTTTTAAGATATCAAATCGCAAAAAAATTAAAACTAGAGAGTTTTGAACTTTCTCAGTCTTATTTGCAATACTACGATTTACTGGAAAAAGTAAATTACTTTTTTTCAGTAATTGACAAAAACTTAAATCTAGATCCGGAAGATCGTCGTTTTATGTTCATTAACGAACCTTTAACCGGAGACGGTGGCTACTGGCAATACTTTGTTAACTTAGTTAAAAAATACGGTATTGCGCCAAAATCAGTACAACCTGAAAACGCACAAACTTCAAATACTCACCATATGCAAAGTTTAATTACTTTAATTGCCAAAAAATACGCAGCTGACGCTCAAAGTAATTTCAAGGCAGGCAAAGTTGAATTAAATCGTGAACTTAGAGAAAAAGCATTTTTAGATGCTTTTAAAGTTATTTCTAGTTCAATGCCGGCGCCAATTGAAAAATTTGACTTTGAGTACACTGATAAAGACAAAAAATACCACATTGAACGCAACTTAACACCGCAAACCTTCTTTGAAAAATACGTAGACATTAACTTAGATGACTATGTGACTGTGTCTTCTGATTGTTCTCGTAATTTTAAGTTTATGCAACCATATGAACTTGAGTACTGCACTAATATGGAAGGCGCACCTTGTCAAGTTGAGTTTAACTTACCAAAACAAAGACTAATTGAACTAACGGTTGCCCAACTTAGAGACAACTTACCTGTTTGGTTTGCTTGTGATGTTGGCAAAGAAAGCGACTCTAAACATTTTGCCAATGAAATGGTTGCTTGGAAAGAAATTTTTGGCCTTGATTTAGAGTACTCAGAAAAAGACAGAATTGAGATGCAAGAACTTAGACTAACCCACGCCATGGTTTTCACTGGTTTTTCTGAAGTTAAAAAACAAGTTACTAAGTTTAAAGTAGAAAACTCATGGGGAACTGAACCTGGGTTTTCCGGAATTTATCCAATGTCTGTAAGTTGGTTTAAAAAATATGTTGGGGAAGTTATTGTTGACAAAAAATACTTAACTGACGAAGAAAGACAAGCACTTTCAAAGAAACCAATCTTAAAACAGTACTTTGAAATAAGTAAATTAAAAGCCCCACAATGTGGGGCTTTTAAAATGTTTTTTTAAGTTAAGAAAAAACTATTTTCTAACTTCTTTAATACGTGCAGCCTTAGTTGAAAGATTACGGATGTAGTTAAGTTTAGCACGGCGTACTTTACCGTGTCTGGTAACTTCAATTTTGGCAATTAGTGGTGAGTGGATTGGGAAAGTTCTTTCAACTGCAACACCGTAAGAAATTTTTCTAACAGTAAAAGTTTCAGAAACTCCTCTACCTTGTCTCTTAATTACCAAACCTTCGAACAACTGGGTTCTGGTACGTTTTTCTTCCTTAATGGTAACGTGTACTTTAACGTTATCACCAGGTCCGAAACTAGGAACATCTTGCTTTAAGTAAGATTTTGTTAACTCAGCAAGTAATTGTTGACCTTTTAAACTCATATTGGGTCCTCCTTGTAAGATTTTTTAAAAGAATGTGTTCATGCTAATTTTTAATAAATTATTTGAGTTGCAGCGGACCACATACCTTTTAATTGTATAAAATTTTTCTAAATATTTCAACTGATATAGCAATAAAAACTTCATTTAAGATTGTGATTTTGTTGTAAGTTCTTGTGTATTTTTTACATTTTCTTTTGACAAACAATATTGGTTTTGCAAGTATTCGCCAACAATTTTCATTTATTGTGTTTTTGAGATATAATTTTTGTGTATTGAGAGGTGCTTAATGCAAGAAATTAAACTACAAAACTTGAACGAAGTTTAAAACAAACAAAAACAGCATTTATTTTGTCTATTGTGTTGTTATGTTCATTATTTTTTATACCAGTTTTTGTTATACTGGTATTACCTTTTTTACTTACAAGTTTAATCGGACTATACGTGTTTACAATGATTGTCTTTTTCTCAGGAATAACTGCTATTGGCATTACCTATTTAATTTTTTACATAATTTCTCTAGTTAACGAGTTTGACATTGAAAAAGTTCACGATATTTTATTGATTGTAGGTTTCTTTGTTACAATTGTGGGAATCGTTGGACTATATTTAAAAGCTAACTTCCTAAGAGACGAAATTACAAAATTAAAAATTCAACCAAAAGATATAGAAAATAAAGAAACTATCATTCTTTAAAAAGTTGTTTTTTAAAAAATAGAGTGCTTATTTAAGCACTCTATTTTTTTTAAGTTCTGAAACTATATAACCAACAAAGTGAATAGAACCAGTAAAAACATAGGTTTTGTTTGTTTTAAGGTTAAGTTCAGCAAGTGAATTTAAATATTGAATGTTTGGGGTTTTTATTTCGTTAAATGAATAGCTGCGAATATCTGGAAAATCTAAATACTTAACTTCTATTTTTTCTTTTAAAAAAAGTTCAAAAATACCAGCATAGTCTTTAGGTTTTAAAACAGAAAGCACCACACAAGGATTTTTTAGTTTTTTAATTTCAGGAATGATTTGATAAATTGCTGCTGGATTGTGTGCACCATCTACTACAATATTTGACTTTAATTTAGCAAATCTAAAAGGAATTTTTGTTTTTTTCAAGGTTTTTTTAATTTTTTTGACAGAAATATCGGTAAAGTTTAAAAAATAAGTTAAAACTAAAGCCAGATTTTGTTTTAAAAAGCCTTCGTCAAAATTAGTTTTAAAGACATGCGTTTTGTCGTATATGACTTGATTTTCTTTACTGATATCAAACTTATTAAAATCAGTTAAAAAAACTGGAGAACGGTTGGCTTCGCCAATTTGTTTGATTTCATCAAAAAAGATTGAGTCGTTTGTAAAAAACAGCTGATGGTCTTTAAGAGTTGCTATTTTTTGCTTAAAAATATCTTCAAGAGTGTCGCCTAGAGTTTCGGTGTGGTCAAGTCCAATGTTGGTCAAAAAAGATGCTTTGTATCTAAAACAGTTTGTCACATCGTTTTTTGCGCCAATTCCGGCCTCAATTACAAGGCAATCGCAATTTTGGGCTTTAAAGTAAATTAAAGCCGTTAAGAAAGTTAGTTCAAAAAAAGAATAGGCTTGGAAAAAACCATCATAAAGTAGTGTAGTTAGAATAGGGTATAGTTTTTTTGCGCTAATTTGTTTAGAGTTAACTTGAATACGTTCGCTAAAGTCAATGTAGTGAGGAGAAGTAAAAAGACCAACTTTTTTGTATTTTCGCTCAAAAAGTTTGGCTAAAAAAATTGAAGTGCTACCTTTGCCGTTAGTGCCAACAACAT
>CAUTRH010000037.1:0-5369 GCA_963540905.1 uncultured Acholeplasmataceae bacterium
TTTACTTAGAGAAAAACAGTAAAGTGTTTGGTATTCGGGTAGGTAAGGACCGCCTGTAAGCGGGTTTTTAAACTCAGTTAAATCGCCTTGTTGATATATTTTGTCAAGATTAACTTGTGCTAATTTACTAAAAACTGTATCGGTTAACTGAATATCTTCAATATCTTTGTTGTAAAGTCTTTCTTTTTTGTAGTTATACAAAGTTTGGTTTTTTAAAATTACTAAATCGGCCGCTGGCACCAAAGCCTCGCTTTTAATTAAAAGACTACGAAGGGTTTCTCTTAGACTTAAGTCTTGTGGGATTTTAGTATAAAAAGTCATAACATCAAAGAAGTTTTGATAAACTCTGGCTTCTACTTTTATACCTTTTTCTTTTACTTCTAAATTAGGTTTAGAAACATCTTCTAGTGAAATAGCAGGTTCTTCGTCTAAATTTAACTTTGTTGTTCTGTCTTTTTTTTGCTGAAACTTAGCAATTCGCTTCGCTGTTTTTTCTTCGTTGTTGCGTTGTGAGTTTGCTTTAAAAAACTTAAGTTGAGCCTCTAAAAACATTAAAATTAAGTCATTGTCTGTTAACTTTAAAATATCTTTTTCGTATTCTGACTGAATAATATCCGCGCGGTGGTTGTTTTGCTCACTAACTGCGATACAGTAGTGGTAAACTTGCGAAATTACTTTGTATTGGCTCATGCTTTTACAATCTTTTAAAACTTGTTTAAGTTCATCTGTCCAACCAAGGGCAAATAACAATTTAAGTTCTTGCTCAAAGTCACGTTCATCAAATCTAGCATTGGCTTGATTTAAATAGTCATATGCTAGGTCTAATTTGTTTTGGCTGACAAAAAAAGAAACCAGTTCTTTTAAATAGTATCTAGCGTAGAGTTCAGGTAAATCTGATTTTTTCAGCTCAGAAATAACTTTTTCTGGGTCAAATTTTTGTTCTAATTTAAGTAAGTTTGTCTCTAAGTAAACTAAATCAAAGTCAACTTTGTATCCGTATTTTTCTTTGATTTTTAAAAAAATCTCGCGAGCGTTTATCGCACTACTACTTCTTAAATACGCCCAAAACCAGTTAGTTAAAAACAAAAGATAATCTTTTTCTTCGGCTTCTTTGAACTTTGGCCAAACAGAGTTAGAAACTTCAATTGCTTCTTTGTGCTTGTGGTTTTCCAAAAGTATCTCTTGCATGAAAAAAACTGCACGGCGGTAGTCTTGCAAAGAAATTGTGTTTTTATCTAAAAAAGACTTAATGATATAAACTGTGTCGACTGTGTGATCAAGTAGCAATAATTTCTCTATATTCATTTCAAGTCCTCAATTGCTCTAATTGCATTTTTAACTTCATTATTTAAATAAGTCTCAATTTCCTGCCAATTTAAATTAAATAAACTTGCGTTTTCACTGTCTTTTTTAAAATTAGCGACAGCGTTCCAGAAAAGCATTTGAAAAAGGCGTGCAAAAAACACAGCTTTAATTTCTGTTTTGTCTGGTTCTTTTTCAAAATAAAGTGTAAAAAATTCTTTAATTTTAGCTAAATTAAGTCCTGTGAAACTGGCGATATCTTCAATTGGGTACCCAGTTCTAGTAAACTCAAAATCAGAAATTAAAGGTTTTGCTAAATATTTGTCTATCAAAATATTGTCAGTCTGAAAATCGCCGTGAATTTGACAAGGTGAAAATCGGTTAAACAATTCTTTGTGTTCTGCTTTGAATAACTGATATCCTTCTTGAAAAACCAAATTATTGGTAATATAATTAGACATTTTTATTGCTTCGTCAAGACGAAAAATATAGTCAAAAGGTTTTGCTTTTTTGATTTGATGAAGTGTTTTTAGTCTAAAAACCACTTCTTTTAAGTCAGGTTTAATATCTAAAGCGGTCTCTATATATTTAGATATTTTAATTCCAGTATCTGGGTTGTGATAAAAAGTTTTTGGACAAACTGAGTTTTTTTCAGCAATCTCTAGTATCTTTTCTTCATCAGTATATGAAATAAACGGATAAAGCGGAAACCCAGTGATTCGAATAGTGTAGAGTTTACCAAATACTTGAAACTTAAAAACAAAGTTTTGACGCCCTTTTTCTAGTCTTTCTATAAACTCAGGTTCAAGACCAAAAGTGTCTTTAATAAATGTACAGGCAGTTTTTTTAGGATCAAATAAAAAAGTCTTATTTTTGACTGATTTTATTAACTTAGAAATTGCTTGCCCGCGGTGCGAAATTTTATTTTTTTCGCTTAAAGAAAACTCACAAAAAGCACGCTTAGAACCGTGTGGCCAAAAAATGTTGTCATACAAAAAAGTATTTTTTACAAACTCAGTACGTGGTTTGACCTCGCCTTTAATTTCACCATAAAAATACTTAGCTTTACCGTTAAAATAAAGACAAAGCACTACTTTAAACATGGCTTTTTTACTCAAACCCACAAGTTTTTCAAATAAATTTTTTCCTTGGTCTTGAAAAATTTCTGCTTCTTTTCTTTTAGTTTCAACACCAGGGTATCCTTTTAAGGCTTCTATTTCTAATCCTGAATCATCGGCGATAGTCGGTAAATGATACTTATTGAAAAAATAACGCGCTTTGACTAACGCGTTTTCTTGAAAAGTTTTCCCGTATTCTTCAATTTTAGTTTGGTCATTTAAATCGGTTAAAGAAATTATTTCAAAATTAGTATCAGAAAAATACGCTTTAATTTCTTTAACTTTATTTAAATTATGACTTGCAAAAAGCAGTTTAGTCATTTAAGATTTCTTGGAATTTACTAATTTTGTTTTGCTCGCAAAGCACAATTACTACGTCGTTTTTCGCTAAAACTTCATTTTTAGAAGGCATTTTAGTCACACCTGCTCTGCGAATTAGGACTATGTTTACAGAGTAAGTTTCAGGAAACTGAAGTTCTCTTAAAGTCATTCCGTCAAAACGGTTAGTATTGACAATCACTTCGTAAACTCCGTAGTTTTGGTCAAGTGCATAGTGTTCTAGCACATTTTGCCAAATAATTTTGCGAACAGTTTGTTTACTTGCGATGTTATCGGGATAAATAGTCACAGAGGCTCCAAGCATTTTGGCAATTCGCTCTTGATATTCATTGGTAACCTGACAAATAATATTTGTCATTCCTAAATCTTTTAAGATAGTTACAATAATCATTGCAGTGTCAAAGTGAGTTGGAAACGAAACAACTGCCCAGTCAGCGTGGCCAAGTCCAAGGTCCTTGTAGATGTCTGCGGTTGTCAAAACCCCAGTTGCCGCGTGTTCAACAAACGGCTCAACCCTTAAAGTTTTTTCGCTAGTTTGGTCAAGCGCAATTACGATATGTCCGTTTTCAGACAAGTCCTTGCAAATTGTTTGCCCGAAATTATCAAGGCCTACTACTAAGATAGTTTTTTTCACGATAAATACCTCAATTTGATTCTTTCAAAATAAATTAAAAAGACGGCTATATTATAACAAAGCCTAAGTTTATTTAGTATAATTAGTTGATATGTTTAAAGAAAAAAGAAGTTATTATATTTTAATTACATCAATAATTTTGGCAGTTACAATCGGCTTTAGTTTTATTAAAAGTCCAACTAATTATAACCTTTTAATTTGCTATATAGTTGCCAAGTCTATATTTGGAGTTAACTTAATTGTCACAACTATTGGTCTTTATTTTTATAAGTTTGAAAAAAATATGGACGATATTTTGTATTCTGTTGCAGGTTTTTTGATGTTAATTCCTTTTTACATCAATTTATTTGATCCAACCAAGACTTTTTCGTTAATTTTAGCAATCGCCTTTATTGTAGTTGGTATTTCTTCTATCACTATTGCTGTGCCTTTTTGTTTAACTACAACCTGGAAAGTTCGTGAAAAACAACTAATGAACATTTATAAACAAACAAAACCACAAGAGACTGAAAATGATACAGTTAAACCTGAGGTTATTGAAACTACAAGCATAGTTTCTGATACTGTTGAAAACAAGACAAACAAAAACGAAATTTTAGAAACAGAAATTAAAGAACTAGAAAATGAACTAACTGATTCTGAAAACTCATAAGTAAGGAGCGCCAATAATGGAAATCATTGAAAAGAAACCAGATGAATTAAAAGAAACTAAACCAAACACCGTTCCTGTAAATCAATTTGGACCAGACTACGAAAAACAGTTTGAACCAGTTAAAAAAACTAAAGCCCCCCAACGCTATGAAGTTAATAAAAAAACTGTGTTTTGGGCAGTTTTAACTTTCTTACTTTACTTCTTCATGTTTGTTTTAGTTAGCGCAATGATGGCTATTTTTCAAAAAGCCAATAAAGGCAAAAGCAACATCCTTTCTAAGGTAACCACTAAAGAAGAGAGTTTTTTTAAACAAATTAAACACTCCAAAACTAACATCGGGATTTATAAAATTAGCGATGTTAATAAAATTAAAGAACTTGAAAAGAAACACAACTTAGTTTCTAAAACTTTTAGCGAATACACAACTTTCCAAAGCAAAGAAAGTAGCGTAGTTTACGCAAACCTAGTTTAACTTCAAAACTTGTATATCCAAACTCTTGCTGAAAAAGCAAAAATTAGTGAAATTCTTAAAATTAAATCAGACAATACTAAAACACTTACTCCTGAGCAGCAAACCGCTTTAAATAATTTTGAACAAGCCAAAAAAGAAAACAAAATCTTGAATCGCTTAGTTTTCTTTGATTTCGCAGAAACCGCTGGCTTTGGCATAACGTTGCCACAACTAATTTACGCAGATTCTCAAGACCGCAAGATTATTAGCACTTTTTCTAACATCAAAGACGTTAAACTAGATAAATACACTGTAGTTGTGCGCAAGCATCAAAAAAACAGTCAGATTGAAGGATACCAAAAAGTAGAAGCACCAACCGCTGAGTTTCCAGATATTTACATTAGTAAAACCAGCAGACTAATTGGTTTGACTTCCAAAATTCAAAAAGATCTGTATCCTGTGCTTTACTCAAGGCTGCTCGCAAATGTTCCGCTTGCGGGTGCAGACAGACGAGATGTCTATGAACGCGTGTATATTGATCAAAACATTCAAAAACTACCGTTTTTTTACAAAAATACAAACTATGAACTAGAAACCACTGCTCTGCTTAAACACGATGTATTTTTTGCAGAAAAAATAACTTCGCAAGTCAATGCTTTTGCTTTATTTAACTTCATCGGCATGGCAGTCGGATTTGCTGCTATTTTTGGGCTAAACTTTGTGTTTATTAAAAAAGACGCCATTTCTTTAAATAAAAACTGGTTAGTTTTACTATTTGGCGTCGGTATCTCTTTCGGAGTTTCAATAGTCGGTGGATTTGTTGTGCAATCTATGCGCGCAGGCATTGACGGGTTCTACGGATACGCACTTTCT
>CAUTRH010000038.1:0-5347 GCA_963540905.1 uncultured Acholeplasmataceae bacterium
GCATTTGACGATAAGTTTTCACAACAGTAGCAATGTAGTGTAGAGACTTCATTCTACCTTCTATTTTAAGCGAAGACACATCGGCCAAAACTAAACTTTTAATATGTGGGACTGCATTTAAGTCCATAGCCGAAAAAGAAACAGGCTCGTCTTTAAGTTGCTTATCACCTGAATACAAAAAATACTCCCAACGACAGCTGTGTGCACAACCTCCGCGGTTGGCGTCTCTGCCGGTAAAAGTATTTGAAAGGGAGCATCTACCTGAATAACTCATGCACATCCCACCGTGGATAAACACCTCAATGTCAAGTCCATGTCTGTCAAGATTTTTAATTTCTTTAATTGAAAGTTCTCGGCCTAAAACTATTCTTTTTACGCCTAGCTCTTTCCAAAACAAAATAGTGCGCGAGTTGATAACACTTTGCTGAGTCGAAAGATGTATTTCTAAATTAGTGTATTTACGAGCGGCCTGAATAATAGCAAAAGAAGCACAAATTATGGCGTCAACTCCCGCTATTTCTAACTCTTGTAAATAGTTTCTCAAACCTTCTAAGTCTTCGTTGTGTGGCAAAATATTGGCAGTCACATATACTTTTTTGCCAAGAGAATGCGCAAACTCACACGCTTCTTTAATTAACGGGATTGTGAAATTAGAGGCACGCGCACGAAGTGAAAACTCAAGTCCGCCAATAAAAACGGCATCTGCTCCGTAAATTAGTGCGTATTTTAGTTTTTCAATATCACCAGCTGGTGCTAATAGTTCGCTCATTTTTTATACACTGTTTTAGTTTCTGCAAAACCTGTGTCTTGCAGGTCGCTGTATTTTGCTTTAAATTGCTCAATATCTGTATCCAAGATGTTATTTTTTTGATAAAGACCAAGTGCATCTATTGCGTATTCATCTGAAAAAAACAAAGGGTCTATCACAAAATAACTAAGAAAAGTTTTTAGTTTTGCAATATAACTAAACATCTGCGTAGTTTTGCCGCGAAATAAATAGGTGCCAAATTTATCTTCAAGCACATTTAATTTTTCTGCCCTATTTTTTTCTTTTAAAAACAAGTCTGCTCTATTTTTTAAATCCAAGGTGTGTTTAAATTTTTTGTTGTATATAGAAAGTAAATGTCGCTTTGAGTGAAACATTGAAAATCTGCCGTGTCCTTGAAAAAAAAGATTAAAATTAGGATTTTTTTGGCTAATTTCACAAATATTTTCAATAGTAATTTCTTTGGCTAAAAATACCCCAAAAAACCCAAGTTCAGAAATAGTTTGAACTTCTTGCCAATTGGTAATTAGAGTTTCTGGGTTATATACACACTTGTTTAATAAGTTTTCTTCTTTTAAAAACTGAGCAATGCCGATGTCGGCAACAATAAAGCCAATGATGCTTTCTTTGTGTTTAAGTTTTTTTAAATAATTTTTAAGCGCAGGAAAATCATGGTCATAGGCCATAAAAGAAAGGTCAATGAAGGCTTCGTGGTTTTTTAAATAAGCGTTAATTTCTTCAACTGTAAAACGACGATAGCATTTATATGAAAACTCAGTTCTCAAAATCAAAGTAGCTTCAACATTCTCGTATTTATTTAAGTCAAGTGGATATATTAAGTATTTCATAACTTTTTTGACACTAAAATACCGTCTGCAATATCTAAAAACTCAGATTTGAAAGATTTGTTTTTCAGAACTTCGGTTTTAAAAATTTCTAGTTTTTTAAGAAGTTGGGCTGTGTTTTTAGAAACTGAGTTCTGGTTTAGTTTATGAAAAGAAATATTGTCGCAAATTATCAACCCGTCTTTTTTTAAGTTGTTTTGAAATTTTTCAAAATATTTTAAGTATTGTGCTTTCGGGCCATCTATAAAAATAAGGTCAAAAAATTTACCCTGAAAGTCAACATCAATTGCATCGGTTAAAATCGGAGTTACTTGTTTTCCAACTCCGCAAATTAAAAAATTGTGTTTTGCTTTCGCAAAACTATATGGATTTTTTTCAATAGTTGTGATTTCTAAGTTTTTATTTTCTTTTAAAAAACTAAGAGCACTGAAGCCATAAGCAGTTCCGATTTCTAAAACTTTTGTAATGTTTTGTTTTTTTATCAATTTGTTGATATATAAAACTGCTCTGTCTTTTAAAATTGGAACCTGGGCAAAAATGCAGTCGTTTTTAACTAAATTAAACTCTAGACTATTCATGCTCCAAATCAGACATATATTCAAGGAAAACTTCGGTAAGTTGTCTATATTCTTCAACGTCTTCTATATCTGTTAAACTACCGCTAAACTCAAGGTTAGTATCAGTTTTAATGAGTTCGTTGTATTTAGCAAAAATTAAGTTAGTTCCTTCTTTGTCAAGCAGAGCCACATAGTTTCTAGTTTCTCCTGCAAACTCACGAGTAGTTGTAAAAATCACGATAAAAGTCTCGTCCTTACCGTCAACAGAAATTTTGACTTCTCTGGATTTATCTTTTTTTAAGGATTTAATAACCTTGTCGTTTAAAGAAATTACTTTTTCTTCGTTTTCCATAAAATCACCTTTTTTGGTTTAAAAACTTGATCTGCGGTCTAGGTATTTTTGTAAAATTACGACAGCAGAAAGTTCATCTTTAAATTGTTTTCTTTGTTTTATATTAGTTTTGCTTTGCCTAAAAACCCCAAAAACGGTGTTTGTAGATAAGCGTTCATCTTCTAAAATTACTTTAACACCAGGCAGTGCTTCTTCAATTAAGGTCTTAAAGTCTTCAGAAATTTTTGCGCGCACTCCGACATCACCATTCATGTGTTTAGGGTAGCCAAGTACGATTTCTTGAAAATTATATTTGGTGTTAAGTTCAACTAGATGAGCAATGCAAAGTGAGTAATCTTCGTTTTCAAAACGAAAAGTTTCTAAGTTATTGGCAATTATATGAGACTCAGAAATTGCAAGACCCATAGTTTTTGAGCCCAGATCAATTCCAAGAATCATTTGCAGCAAACTCCTTTAAAACTAAGTCAACTTTACTTAAATCACCACCGCCAGCGGTTGCAAAATCGTGTCTACCTCCACCTTTTGAGTTAAGAATAGAGTTTATTTTTTTAATGTAGTCAGTGGCTTTTTGAGTATTTGATTTAACAAAAATATTAACCTTTTCACCATCTATGTTTATCATGATACAGTTATTTAGTTTTTGGGTGCTTACATACTGCATAAACACATCTTTCGTGATTTTCGAATCTATTGCTGATTTAAAAATATAATTATGTGAAGTCGCATTGTTAAGCGATTTTAAAGCATTTTTAATGTTAATTTCACTAATTTGTTTTTCATATTTTAAGGCTTGTGCTTTGATTTCTTGTAAGTATGCTTTTGCATTTAAAATATCTTGATATGAACCTTTAATTTCTGGTTTTTTTACAAACTCTAATTTAAGCGAAACATTGTTTAGTTCATTAACTTTGTTTAAAATAACATTTGCTTCATTAAAGTAATGTGTAGCATATTCTTCAACTTTAGCCTTTAGGTTTGCACCAGAAACCGCAAAAATACGGTAAAGTCCTGAACCAATTGACTCAATTTGTGTAATTGCAAAGTCTTTGATTTCATTTGTATTTTTAACGTGTGTACCACCGCATAGCTCAATTGAGTAGTTTTCCATTGAGACCATTCTAACGGTCTTATCGTATTTTTCGCCAAACAAGGCGATTGCGCCGTATTTTAAAGCAGTGTCGTAATCAGTGTATTCATACTTAACTTTTAGGCCTTTTTTAATTTTATCTTTAACAATTTTTTCAGCCTTTAAAAGTTCTTCGTCTTTCGGAAAGTTGTAGCAGTTGAAATCAAATCTTAAGTAAGGCGCGCAAACTTTTGAACCTCTTTGGTTAACATAGTCGCCAAGCACATCTTTTAAGGCTCTGTGAATTAAGTGAGTTGCACTGTGGTTATACATAGTAGGTGTGCGGTGTGCTTCGTCTACCTGGCATTTAACGACTTCACCTTCTTTAAACTGAGATTCAACAATGTGCAAGTGTTGACCAAACGGCAGTCTAAGCATGCCTTTCACTTCCGCTTTTTCAATAGTTCCAATGTCAGAAACTTGCCCACCGGTTTCTGCAAAGAAAGGGGTTTTATCAAGGACAATCCCTTCTTTAAAAACTTTGATTACTCTAGATTCAGACGATAAGTTTTCATATCCTATAAACTCAGACTTTTCGCTGAACTCTAAAAACTCTTTGTTTTGTCCTTTCATTGACTGAAAGTTTTGGCGAGCGGAGCGAGAAAGCTCTTTTTGTTTTGCAAGAAACTGATTAAAACCTTTTTCATCAACCTCAACACCGTTTTCGTCAGCATACTCTTTAGTCAACTCAAACGGAAAACCATAAGTGTCGTATAACTTAAATGCGCTTTCACCAGAAATTGATTTCTTTGTTTGAATAAGTTTAAAAAATTCTTTTTCACCGGCTTCAATAGTTTCTAAAAACTTCTCTTCTTCCTGTTTTAAAATGTTTTGAACAACTTCAATGCTATTTTTAAGGTCAGTATAAAACTCGCCCATTGCCTCAATTACACTTGGCACAAGTAGGTAAATAAAAGGTTTCTTCATGCCAAGTCTACGTCCTGCTTTCACAGCACGGCGAATTAGTCTTCTAAGCACGTATCCTCTGCCTTCATTTGAAACCACAGCACCATCTGAAACCGCAAAAGTCACGGTTTTTAAGTGGTCGGCGATAATTTTAAACTCTTTTTGACCTACGTATTTGTGATTGGTTTGTTCTTCAATTGCTTGCATAATTGGCGCAAATAAGTCGGTGTCGTAGTTTGTCTCTACATCTTGCATAATTGCGCAAAGTCGCTCAAATCCAGCGCCGGTATCTATGTTTTTATGCGGAAGTGGTTTGTAATCTTCGCGTTTTTTGCCAGTCTCTGCGTTAAAAGAAGAAAAAACTATATTCCAAAGTTCAACATAGCGAGCAGTTTCTAAGTCGTTTCTTAAAGCCACTTCTCCGCGCGGGTCGTATTTTTCTCCACGGTCATAAATAATTTCTGTATTTGGCCCGCAAGGTCCTTCGCCAATCTCCCAAAAATTTGATTCAAGCGGCACTAACTTGCTTTCAGAAACGCCTAAACTTAGCCAAATTTCTTTAGTTTCAAGGTCTTGAGGATAATATGTAAAATAAAGTTTATTTAAGTCAAAACCAAACCATTTAGGTGAAGTCATTAACTCAAAAGCAAAAGAAATCGCTTCTTTTTTAAAGTAGTTGCCAATAGAAAAGTTACCAAGCATCTCAAAAAAAGTATGGTGTCGCGCGGTTAGTCCCACGTTTTCAATATCGTTTGGACGGATACACGTTTGTGAACTGGTAAATCTAGGGTATGG
>CAUTRH010000039.1:0-5275 GCA_963540905.1 uncultured Acholeplasmataceae bacterium
ACCAAAAAAATGCAGATGACAAGAAAAACTACGACGACAAGAAAGAAATCTTAAAACGTTTTATTGAAATTTACAATCTATTTCAACCAAACGACAAAAAAATTGAAATCAGCCCAGAAGGTAAAATCGTAAACAAAGTAACTAAAGAAGTTCTTGAATCTACCAAAGAAATGAAATACAAGGACTTTGAAGACACTGGACTTAGAGACTACATCTACTCACTTGACTTAAAAGACAATGGAGCTCGTCGCTACTCTCAAGACATTCAAAGAAAAAACAACAAAAACTTCCTTGCCTACCTACTTTCTTCAAATAAAGACCAAGTAGATAACGAAAAAATCTACAACAAAAAAGACGATAAATTCCAAAAAACCGACGAGGCAAAGGCAGTTCAGGAGAAAATTCGCAAAATCTTGGAAGAAAAAGCACTAGATGACGCCTACATTAAACAAGCAAATGAAAAAATGCTTGCCAAAGTTAAGGTGCACGTTAATGATAATGTAATGTATGCACAAACTAGAGCACTGTTTAAAAATGTTGCTCACAAATCATCTAGAACTGACATCCTTTCTTTCAAAAAATCATCAGTTTATCTAAATGATTTAAAAACAGAATTAAACCCAATTTCGTTAAAAGATTTCTTTGAACATGTTAAGAAAATCATTGGCCCTGGTGCTGCTCGCGATATACTTGGCGAAAAATTCATTTTAGACAACTACCAATCTAAAATCACTGACAAAATGAAGAAAGACATTAAAAAAGCCATCAAGTCAGAAATCAACTCATTTTCTCAAAACCAATTTGCAAGCAACAAACTACCTTCTTCAATTGGTGTGTATGAGTTTTACATCAAATACTACAATGTAGAAAAATACTCAGAAATCTACAACAAAAAAATCTTGCAAAAAGCAATTGAACTATACAGACTTGACCCAGATGTCCTTAACTACGAAACTCTAACTAAACGTGCAAATCGTTTATTTAAAGAATACGCAAACGTAGACCTTGCTCATTTACTTGCTTACTTTGACACAAACTTAGATGGCAAACACAACGAAAAAATCACTGCAGATACTTTAACTCCAGAACAAATTAAAACTCTATCTAAACTGCTAAAATACGCAATTAAGCAAGCCTATGAAAACCGTGTTGACAAGATGTATGATACTTTGGATGAAATCGCAAAGAAATTCAATTCAATTCCACGTTTAACTCCATACGACGCTTACGAAAAAAACACACAAACTTTTGACAACAAAACCAAAGAAAAATTAAACTTCGGCGATGACCTAAAACTAGAAGACTTAGTTAAACTAAGAAATGCTGGTGTGACTTTAAAAGCAGAGAAGTTAAACAAAGTTAAAAACTCTAAAAACGACTTTGGCCAAAGCTCTAAGTTTGACGAAAGATTTATGCGCCATGCTCTTGACTTTTATCGTCAATTGCTTGGAACTAAAAAACCACATGAAGCATCACTTGAAAATCCAGTAATTGAATATGCTTCTGAGGCTCAAAACTCAGCAGACTTCACAAAAGAACAACTTAAAAAGCTTGAATCTAGTTTTGGTTTCCACGTGCTTGCTGGTCTTTCTTTAGAAAAAGCACCAACTACTGAAGGTCCAAAAGACACAATTAAACGCTTTAAAGAAAAAGGTTTAAATCTAGACAACTCAAAGAAAGACGAACTTACTGTTGGTCAAATCAAAACATACTTCTTAAGCGATTTTAACGATTACCGCCCAGATCTTCCAACTAACTTAGTAAACGTGCTTAACAATGTGCTAAAAACTTTTAAAGAAAAAGTAAACAACGCAAATACTAAGAAATATGTACTTGAACAAATTCTTGGTCCAGTTGACTTTGGTACAGATATGCACGCTAAAGCAATGGATAAACTAAACTCAGAAATCAACCAAAGAAGTTTCTTTAACTACGAAAAACTAAAACCAGGTAACAATGACTACAAGATTTACAACGACTGGTTCAGCCCTGATTTAGTTCGCAAATAAATACAATAACTTAAAAACCCTGCTAATTAGCAGGGTTTTTAAGTAAGATTAAAAAATAAAAAGAAGACTACAATTTAAGTCTAGTTATCTATTTTCTGTGTACTTTTGTTTGACATTCTCGTATTTCAGGTCAAAGAAAAACATTTTTCCAGCAATTGTTGGATTAAGTTGCCTAATTTCACTTAATTCAAATCTCAAAAAAACATATTCCTCTTTACATTTTTCTTTTCTGATGAAAAACAAAGGGGTGATTTTATACCCAGAGATTTTCTCTGAGTTGCCTCTTTGTTTTCTTGGTTTTAACTTATCTTTCTCAATATAAACAGTATTTCCAGAAATTTCGGCACCCGCTTCCAAGAGAAATTTAATTAGCACAAGCGGTGTCCAAGCCTTGTAGTTATTTCTTCCAGCAGGTCTAATTTCACCTTCTAGTTTAGCCCAATGTTTAACTTCATTTGCAGGAATTGCAGTAAGTATACCATTTGTATCTTCGGTTATTACAATGTCTGCTTGTTTAGAGTTTGTTTGGTAGTTGTTTGTAACTGCATATTGTATGCTTTCTTGGCTAAAATCATTTATGTTTCTACCCATCACTTCAAAGAAATTCAGATCCTTTTGTTCAAGTAACATTTTCTTAAAATGTGGATTTTCAGAGATCCATTCATCTGTGATTAAAATATTGCCATCTTCCTTATATTTAGGTAAATCTGGTTCACTTGTTTTAGCACCTGGTTCTTTAAACTCAATAGTATAAAAATCAAATGTAGGCTGTTTAATTAAAATAGCATCTATTCCTCCACAGCCACCTGCTTGTATTAAAATTAGTGACTCGTCGGAATTTGCGTAAACATATCTAGGAGTAATACGCTGTTTAGATAAGATCTTGCTAATATCTGAACTAAAACTAATATTTGCATCTGAACAATTGGAAAAATGATTAAGTTCAAATAGGTTTGCAAGAGCTTGTGCATAAACACATTCACTAAAAACAGCAGATTGAATATTATTGCCAGTTTGATAACTTTTTTTAATTTGGTGAAACAAAGCAGGAACTGTGCATTCTGCTTCTAGTTTTTGAATATCCAATAGCCTCTTGGTTGCCAAATCCCCAAGCAAATCTCTTTGCTTTTTTGTATAATTCAACTTTTCCATGTTCTTTTGATAAAAAAATTCTAAGAACTTTTTTTGATTTGAGTTAAGCATTTTAAAATACTCCTTTAAGAATTCATCCTAAACATATACAAACTTTTTTTATTCTCCATCATTATCAAAAAAACAGTTTGCGTGCACTTGGATAAGTTTATCTGCATCTGCTTTATTAAACTTTAGTAACTCTAAAATTTTAATGTTAATTTTTTTTCTAATTTCTTCTGGAAATTTAATATTTTCTTGAATTGAGCCTGCATTCATTTTTTTAATTAAATAACTGTTTTCATTTTCTTTTAAATAAGCAGCAGTCTCATTAAACCATAAAAAATCTTGTTCTTTTAATAAATTAAAAGGTACAGGCAATGTTTTTAATAAACTTAAAGGGTAAGTTATTCCACCATCATAAACTCGCCACCACCAATAAGCAAAACTTGAGTTTATCAAACAATAGATAAAATCATAGGCTTTAGGGTCGTTTAAATAAAGTAGAAACGAACCACCTCTGTTGAGTTTTTTTGAACTCGCGGTTGTAAAATACCTGCAAGTATTTGGCATATCTATTAAATATTCAGTTGGCTTGTTTGACAAGAAGTCTCTCAAATTAAAATTTGATTTTTCTAGATATTTATCAAAGATTGTTAGCAGTTCTTTTGAAACTTTTTTGAATTTTCGGTTTGATTTGCTAACAGTTTGTCTATTTTCTGGCAACAAATTGGTAAGTAGATTTGCATCTAATATTCTATTTCTTTCAGAATTTTTAAAACGAATTAGCGGAGATATTCTAAAGCCTTTTAAGGTATCGTGTTTTTTATATACTGTAATTGATGCTCTAACCGAGTTTGCTGTGTTTGTATTAAATGTACCGTGTTTACGACCGTTGATAATATTGCCAGGTACATTGGCAAAATTAATATTGAAACCATTTCCATTTTCACACATTATTTCGCGCAAAGAAAAATATTTTTCTCCTGATAAAAAAGTGAACGGAGAAATAACAACTGCGCTAACTGCTTGTGTGAATATTTTCTCCATAAAACTAGAATAATATTCTTTAGTTTCGTTTAAAACTTTTGTTTGTCTCCAATTTAAAGAAATATTTATAATTTGAGAATAAGGAGGATTAGAAATTACTTTTGAGTTTTCAGGTAAAAAAATATCTTTATCTAAAAAATCACAATGATGTGAATTTATATGATAAAAAAGTTCGGCGCCATAAAGAAAGGCAATAGAAGTTCTACAAATAAGTAGCGCAATTTTATCAAAATCATATAAATGCAGCCTACCTTCTTTAATTAGTTTAATTGTCTTGTTTTTGCCTAACAACTCAAGATAAGTAAGAATTAAATTGCCTGTACCACAACCAACATCGCATATATTTTCACCGTTTTGTTTGAGCGACCAAGTGCTCATAACAATCGAAACATCAGTTGGTGTGTAATATTGACCACTTTGTTTTTTGGAGTTTTTATCTTGCAAGGCTAGCCCAATTTCGTATAATTCACCGAAATTTTTGGGATGTAAAAATGTTGACAAGTTTTTTGGATTTTTAAGTGCAAAATCACATATTAGTGACCATGTGCTTTCAATTCCTTGTTCAATAATGTCATTTTTATATTTCTCTAAATTATAATCAGAAAATCGGCAAGTATTATTGTCATAAAACAAGTGATTGTTTTGCGAAGAATTATTTAAGGCTAAATTACAATCTTCTAGAGTTTGGTATTCAGTTTTTGATTTACTAGTTGATTTCATTTAGCACCTTTTTTAAAAAAATGGTAGGCCCAGTAGGGTTCGAACCCACGATCGCAGAGTCAGAGTCTGCTGCCTTACCGCTTGGCGATGGGCCTAGATTTGCTATTTGTAGTATAGCAAATTGTTTATGTTTATATGATAATTCAGGTTGCGTTAATTATTTAGTTTCATCAAGACTAAGTGTATCTAAAATTTGATTTTGAGAAATTTCACCTATCCTTAGAAATTCAAGGTTATTGTCAAATACTTTAACAATTGTTGAAGGCAAATTACTAAAAGTTGCTTCATTTTCATCAAAAACATAATGTTGTACTTGGTCTTTAAAAGTTGCTTTTATTTCAGCTGAAGAAGTTAGCGGTTTTTCA
>CAUTRH010000040.1:0-5230 GCA_963540905.1 uncultured Acholeplasmataceae bacterium
CGTCTGTAGTCATTTCGTATTTAGCGATTAGTCTAAGTTCAGATTTTACCCAAGTAGGGATTTGAAACTCTTGACCTGGCAGTAAGTCAACACGATTTCCCGCAGGGTCTGTATAATACCAACCTAGGAACTTAGTTATATAAAAAGGCGGGGTATTGAACTTAATTTCAAGGCTTTGACTTAAAGGGTCATAAGTTTTGGTTTTGCCAACTGCTTTTTCAACTTGCTCATAAACTTGGGTTTTTTGCGTTTGGTCTTTAAAAATACCAGGTAGTACAAAATCATAAACTAAAGAAATGCGGGTGTTGTTGTTAACAAGAAATGCACGACCTTGCGCATTTTGTTTGTTAAAAACTTCTTCAGTGCGAACAGCACTAGATGAAACTAAACCTTTTTTGTCGTAGGCAAAAAAAGAGTCATATTTGCGAAGTTCATCCAGTTTGTCTATGTAGTCAGACTCTAGTTTAGAATACGGAAGAATTATGGGTTTACGAGGAACTGCGCCATCGTAAGACTCTGGGAAAAACACACGCAAATAGTTTGAGTAGTCTACAATTACGTCGTGTTGTTTTTTAACTCCAAACCAGTTTTTAGTGTAGATTGTAAAGACTTCAGAGTCGTATTGTCGGTCCGTAAAATCTAGTGCTAGGTATTTACCAGGTTTGGCTTTAATTTCTGTAATTTTGCCAAGACCAGAACTCTCAAACCACTCTTTTTTAATTGAAATATAGGTAGTTTTAGTTGTGTCAATAGTATCTGGCACTACAAAGCGCAGTTTTTGTGACTGTTTTTTTAAGTCTTTTTGGCTAAAGCCACTGGCTTTAGTTAAATTGAGTGTGGGATGCATAAATGAAAGAATTAAAAATAAAGTAGTTAAAATTAAGGCAAAGATAAATAATGCCGAAATTATTAAACCTTTTCTTTTATTATTTTGCATAGTTAAGCCTCTCTTTTTTAAAATATGTAAGTTATGTAGTTCTCTTGTAATTAAAATATTTAAATTACCTTTATTTAAAGTTTAATTATGGATTTATTATAAAAATTAAATAAAAGTAATTTAAATATTTTCTGGTTTTATATTTCAATTTTTGAAAATTATTGAATTCTTACTCTACTTCGCTTCAATATACAAAGTGAAGTAGAGTAAGAAATTAGTGTAGAAATATGTGCAAATAGAAATCAGTAACAGACTTTTTGATAAACCTATAAAGTTTTTTAAAAAGCCAATTAAACAAATTTGAAGATTACTTTTTCTAAAAAAGTAAAAGACATAACAACTTCAGGACAAAGCAGAAATAAATTGCTGTGGAAAGAAAAGAAGAAAACTACCTAATGCAAACTACTACACCGAAAACACTGCTCATACCGCTACTGCCCAAGATATTGTCGGTTCTGACGACGTTAGCGAGAGCGGTAGGGTAATCTACCTTTGTACCGAGCCACCATAACTGATTGTTTCTTTTACGATAATAAAAACTATTGTCACCAGTATTAAGAGAGCTTACATCAAAACCACGATAATTGAAATTATCTGCATCAGGACCTAAAATTGCTTTGGCATAGTCAGTTGATTCTTTTATTAACCGAGACTGTATGCCTGCGTCATAAGCAGGTTTAACTTTAAAATCACCGGTATCATAAGTTGGCATATGGACTTCACCGCCTAAAACATTTCCGATATCATTTACCAATGCTTTAAAGATGGAACGTTCAGGTATTGCATCATCAGGATAATTAAAGTTACCGATGTTAAAAGGTGAAAAGTCTATGATTTTATCGGTATACCAAGTGTTTAGTTTAGAAATTTTAACAAAAATAACATCTTCTATTTTAAAGTATTGACCATTGTATTTTTCATATTTATTGCCGACGTTGTCTTGCCAGTAACTACGAGTAAACTGCATAGTGTAGTCTTTGCCTTTTGAATTAAACTTAAGGCTATGAATTTTGTCCTCTAAATGACGAATTCCTGCAGGATTGTCAACTTTAGTTTGTGGGTATTTACCAAACTTCTTAATAAGTCTGCCGATATGCAAAGTTACTTTATGGTTTTTTTGAACTAAGAAACTTTCAATTTCTTCCTTAGTTTTTTCCATACCATCTAGTTCAGTTTTTATAATACCATTTCCATCTACTAAAAACTGGCTTTCATCAATCGCTCCAATTGCAACGCCATGCCTAATCACTCTATTTAGAATAGTGCCAGAATGACCTATAACTTCAAAAGTAACTGTGTAGAGATTTCTATCAATAGTTACAGTCACCTGGTTTTCGTCTTCATTTGCACTCACAGTAAATTGAGTAGGGTCGAATCGAGGGTCTTGGTAAATAGAACTGTTTGGATTTGCATAACTTGCTGTGTGAACTGAACCGATTAACGCATTTTTAGTTTCGTAAGTTGTATCGTATCCGCCATCTGCCTTTTGAGTTAAAATAGTGTATTTAACTCTAGATTCAAGAATTCTAGTGTTCGCGTAAATATCCATGCTGTCACCGCTTGCGATAAACTTAGCCTGACTTGGCCCGTTTTGACTTAAACTCCAACCAGTAAACTCGTAGTTTGCTTTTAAGTTGTAGTTAGGCAAGTCAATTTTGCGGGTTTTCTTAACCGATATAGTTTCGGCAGAACCGAAACTTTCAATACCTGCAGTTTTTCTAAAGTTAACTGTAGTTTCTTTTAACTTATAGTATTGGCGAACTTCGGTAGTGTTATCGCCAGTTGTAAGCTGTGCGTTAAGCAGATTATCTGGGTGTGCTAAGTCTTTTTCATATAAGTTATCGTCTAGTGCTGAGTAATCTCGGTAAGTAGCATCATCTTCTACTTTTTTATCTTGCTGAAGTTCTTCAATTCTGTCGTATTGGCCGTTAAGTGCACTGTCTTCACCTTGTTTTTCAAGCATATGGACGATTTTGTAGTTAACTTTTTCAATTTTTTCTTCAAAGTAAGCAACTAAATCAATATTGCGGTTAACTCTTGTTTTGAAGTTATATGGACTTTGCTCTGAGTAAACTCCGTTCATAGTAGACTCAAGTTGCCAGTGTTTAAAGTTATACGTGCGGCCATGTCGCTCTAGTTTTGGTGCAGGATCTGGTTCTTTGATTTTCTCTTGATACTTAACTTTGTGAGTTTGAGGTTCATTTGAAACTGTAGTTCCTGGGAATTGATTTCGGTAGTTTGCTTGGTAAGTCACGGTAAACTCTTTTCGTTTGTAGTTTAAGATAAACTCAGTAGAACCATCTGCTTTAACGGTTTTAGTTTCACTTGAGTCAACTAAATCAAAGCCGTGGTCAAGACCAGGTAGACCATCTCTACTGTCTACAGTGATCTCACTGCCAACAGTAGTTTCTTTTTCTACAGTTTGAGTGGTTTCAGGGATTTGTCCTTCTACTCCTTCAAATACGTGTTTAATAGTGTATTTAGCCTTCGGCTCAGTTTTTTCGTATTCTATTTTTAAGGTGATATCTTCAATAATTGGTTTAGTTTTATAGTCAAAAGTATTTCCGTTTTCGTCAACGAAACGTTTGAATTTATACAAGTATTTGCCAACTTTAGTATTAAATTGTTGTGGATCTAAATCTAGTTTTGTACCTTTTTTGACAAACCTATGTTCACTTTGTCCAAGCAATTCGCTTTGCATAGTGACTTTGGCTGTGTTTTTTGGCTCAGGTTCACTTGGGTCCTTTTCAAAGACAGGATACAGAACTGTGTTTTCAGTAAGTACGTCTTGTTCGTTGTAAATAGAGCCAACTACTCCTGCTTTAAAGTAAACCCAGTGTTTAAAGATGTAGCCACGTTTTTCAACATTTGGCAAGGTTCCATCAAAAACTTTTCCTTTTTTACTTGTTTGAACAGAGATAACTGAGTAGCTGTCTGAAAGGAAAGTAACTTTAATTAAAGTAGGGTCAAGTGGCTGAGGGTCACTAGGATTATCTGGATTTGGTACCTTATTGTTATCTTCAAAGTAGTAAACTGCCTTAACTGTTAAGTTAGTAGTATTTGGATCTAAATTGTCGCCAACTGTAAACGGAGAGTTGATGTCCCCGTTTAAATACCAACCTTTAAAGCGGTATTTACCAAGTACAGTGTCAATGTCTGCGCCAACTGTCTCAAGGATAGCCTGTAGTTTTGCGCGGTCTGGTGCATATATTTGGTTATCTTTAACACGCACTTTGCCGTCAAATAAAACTTTACCTTGAACAGGGTCAATAATTTTAATGTCAATTTGCCTAAAGCCAGCAAGTTCTTTTTCTTTTAAATGAACAGTTAACTCAAGGTCTTTTGTAATCGCAGTTGTTAAGTGGTCAAAGTCAGAGCCGTCTTTGTTTGTAAACTTGTCAAACACATATTCTTTGTCTTCTATAGTAGTGGTGTAGGCGTTTGTGTCTACTCTAAGTAGTTCACCTTTTTTAACTTTTAGGACTTGGGTTGATTTAAGCAGTGGATTGTAGATCTTAACTGTGTGCAGTTCTTCATTTTCAAGGTTTGCGTTTGGATCTTTTTCAAACACAGGGTATAACACCTTGTTCTCATTTAAAACAGCAGTAGTATCAAATTGGTCTTTAACTTCGTTGTTTTCAAAGTAAGCCCAGTGTTTAAATACGTAGCCTAGTTTAGAAATAGTAGGCAGAGTTCCTGAGTAAGGCTTACCTTTTTCTTGAGTTTGAACTGCAAGCACAGTGCGCTCAGGTGTTAAGAAAGTTAGTTTAACTAAACTTGGGTCAAGAGGAAGTGGGTTGTCAGGATCTTGTGGGTTTGGCACTTTGTCGTTTGGCACGAAGTTGTAAACTGCCTGAATATCTAGACGAGCAGCATTAGGATCAATTTGGTCGTTAACTGTAAACGGAGAATTAGTGTCACCATCTAAATACCAGCCCTTAAATTGATGTTTACCCATAGCGCCGTCAATGTCTTCGCCAATAGTGTCAAGGATTGCTTGTAGTTTCACACGGTCTGGTGCGTAAATTTGGCCGTCTTTGACGCGGATTTTGCCTTCATATAAAACTTTTCCTTGAACAGGATCGCTAATTTTTGCATCAATTGACTTAAAGCCATCAAGTTCTTTTTCTTTTAGATTAACGGTTAAGTTTAAGTCTTTAGTAATTTGCGTAGTTAAATGATCAAAAGTAGAACCATCTTCAATTGTGAACTTATCAAACGCGTATTCTTTGTCTTCAATAGTAGTGGTGTAGGCGTTTGTGTCTACTCTAAGTAGTTCACCTTTTTTAACTT
>CAUTRH010000041.1:0-5152 GCA_963540905.1 uncultured Acholeplasmataceae bacterium
CGATAATGCAGGACTTTGTGCAAGAGACTTTTCAAGGACACGCTGTAATCAAGGCTTTTTTAAGAGAAACTTGGGCGTATGCACATTTTGGTGTACTTGCTAAAAACTACAGCACGGCTTACTCCAAAAGCGCAAAGGCCGGTTTTAAAAACCAATTCTTTAACCAACTGATTACTGGACTTAACTTAACTGTTTTAATTTTTACACTTTCTTTAATCATAATCTATCCAAGTAAAGTGTTTGGCAAATTGCAATCTGAAGACATGATTTTGTTTTTTACCTACGTTTTTACACTTTCTTGGCCTTTGATTGCAATCGGTCATTTTGTCACAATGCTTTCTAAAACCATGGTTTCGCGCCGTGTGTTTTTAAGTGCTCTAAACAAGGAAAGTGAAACTGAAGTTAAACCAACAAAAGAAGTTGTGTTTGCCAGATACTTAAAAACAAACAATAACATTTTGGCTGCCGATTTAACTTCAGAAATTGAGTTTAAAAACTTTAACTTTGCCTATCCAGACGACCCTAAAAATCTTGTGCTAAAAGACCTAAACTTAAAAATTAAACCTGGCCAAACTATTGGTATACTTGGCCGCACCGGCTCTGGTAAAACCACAATTGGAGAAATATTGCTTAAAGTCTATAGCTCTGAAAACGGCAAATGTTTAGTTGGAGGCGTAGACATTAACAGTCTATCTCAAAATACTTTGGCTGAGCAAATTGGCTATGTTTCTCAAAACGGTTTCTTGTTTTCAGATACAATTGCTGCCAATGTTAATTTTAAAAACAAATTTACAGACCGAGTAGTGCTTGACAAACTATACACTAATTTTGATTTAAAAAACACCCTTGGTAACTTAGAACACGGCCAAAACACCAAGATTTTAGAAAACGGCAAAAACTTATCGGGTGGCGAGAAACAAAGAATATCGCTCGCTCGCGCGTTTTTAAACAACCCAAAAATCTTAATTTTAGACGACGCACTTTCTGCGCTTGACATGAAAACTGAGCAAAAAATCCTTGATTCTATCAACAAACTAAAAACACCTGAAATGGTAGTAATACTAATTTCACACCGCATTTCTTCAATCATGGCTGCCGACAACATTTTTATTTTAAAAAACGGCACAGTTGCAGATTCTGGCACACACGCCGAACTTATTTTAAAAAACCAAGAATATAGTAAACTAATGCAAACCCAGAGCATGAAAGGTCTTGAATAATGCCGAGACTTAAAGATGCTTTTACTAAAAACAACATAAAACTAATTCGTAAGCATAAAAAAACCCTGCTTACTAGTTTTCTTTTGTCTATTTTGTTTTCGCTTTCTGCAGCACTTCCTCAGTCTATTTTTGGCAAAATCATGAAAGTAGTTGATGGCAAAGGCGCTTTTCTTGGTGCCACTGGTATTTGGGCTATTTTAATTGCTTTAATTGTTTTAACCTTCTTTTCGGTTTTTACAGCCTTGGCTAAACTATTCAATTCAGTGCAGCTTGACAAAATCGGGCAAGACTATGCTTATCAAATTAGACTAGAAACTTTTAAAAAAATACTTTCATTTTCCGCCGGCAACATGCAGAAAAACCAAACTGGGTCTTTAACTTCCCGAGTATGTTCGTCTGCTGAAGAACTTTACTATTTTCTTTCAGCGCTGCTGCCAGGAATTCTTGAAAATATCTTTTTATTTGTTTCTATTTTTATCTACATGTTAATAATTTCGCCAATTTTAACACTCTACATGTTGATAAACATTCCTATTTTAATCATTTTAGTTATTTTAACTACTTTTTTTACCAAAAAATCTTTTGATTTTTCTGACAACCAAAAGGCTAAAATCAACGGTTATTTGGCCGAAAACTTTCGTGGGATGAAAATTACTCAAGTTTTTGGCAAACAGGCTAAAAAGAATGCTGAGTTTCGCGCACAAGAAAGAAAACTACTGAAGGCTAACTTAAAAATTATGCTCATGCACAACTTTTTAAGGCCAATAATTTTTGGAGTTTCAACAGTTGCCCGAGTTTATCTGTTTTACGTAGCTTTTAACTTAATTTCAAAAGGCACAATTCAAGATATTTACATAGTTCCGCCTTTCTTTATTTTAATTGAAACTTTCTTTCACCCCATTTTGTGGTTTTCAGAGCAGTTTGTAGAAGTTCAGTCTACCATGGTTGCATCAAGTAAAATTAACAAAATTCTTGAAACTGAACCTGAAATTAAAGAAAGCGCGGGCAAACTAATTCAAGAAGTGAAGAAATTTGACATTGAGTTTAAAGACGTTTACTTTGAGTATGCTTTAAACGAATCTGTGCTTAAAGGCGTTAACTTTAAGTTAGAAAGTGGTAAAACTTACTCGTTTGTTGGTAAAACCGGCTCTGGTAAAACTACGATTTTAAACTTACTTACCCGTCAATTTGACATTCAAAAAGGCCAGATTTTGATTGATCACACCGATATTTCTAAGTATTCGCTTGCCGCACTTCGTGAAAAAATTGGTGTTATGCAACAAGACGTTTACCTGTTTAATGACACAATTTTGGCAAACATTACCCTAAATAACCCAAAAATAACCAAAGAAAAAGTCATGGAAACGCTAGACTTTTTGGGTTGCGCAGACCTAGTCTTGAAATACGAAAAAGGACTTCATCATGTTTTAGAAGAAAACGGTAAAAACTTATCGGCAGGTGAACGCCAACTAATTTCTTTTGCCCGCACAATTTGTAAAGACCCACTGCTTATTTTACTAGACGAAGGTACTGCCAACATTGACACTAAAACCGAAAGTATTATTCAGGCATCGCTTGACAAAATTAAGGGTAAATACACACTAATTGTGGTTGCCCACAGGCTTTCTACAATTCAAAACAGCCACTGCATATTTGTCCTTAAAGATGGTAAAATTATAGAAAGTGGAACTCACAGTGAGTTACTTTTAAAAAAAGGTGAGTATTTCAACTACTACCCTAAAAATTAACTTATCTTGACTAAATTTTAAAGAAACTGAGGTACCTAATTTATGTTTTTAAAAAAATTATTTGACCCTTCTCGTAAACTTTTAAAGAAAGCCAAAAAAATAGCAAACAAAGTTTTAGCCCTGGAAAATGAATATAAAGCCTTAAAAGACGAAGATTTTCCGCGAATTACAAACGAGTACAAGGCTGCTTTAAAATCAGGCAAAACCACACTTGAGGAATTAGTTGTTCCTGCTTTTGCTTTAGTTAGAGAAGCCTCTACAAGAGTTACTGGCCTTACTCCTTTTTTTGTGCAAATCGCTGGTGCTTATATTATTCATGGTGGTAATATCGCCGAGATGAAAACTGGGGAAGGAAAGACTTTGACAGCTGTGATGCCGGCATACTTAAATGCTTTAACTGAACAAGGTGTGCATATAGTTACGGTCAACGAATACTTAGCGACCCGTGAAGCAAAAGGAGAAATTGGTAAATTATTTGAGTTTTTAGGTTTATCAGTTGGACTTAACTGATCTCAAATGGAATCAGCAGAAAAACAAACGGCTTATGAATGCGATATTTTGTTTTCAACAAACTCAGAACTTGGTTTTGACTATTTGCGTGACAACATCTCTTTATATAAGGAAGACTTAGTTGGAAAAAGAGGTCTGAACTTCGCGATTATTGACGAGGTCGACTCAATTTTAATAGATGAAGCAAGAACCCCTTTAATTATTTCTGGTGGTGCAAAAGACGACACTGCGCTTTACCGTAGAGCCGACGCTTTTGCAAAATCTTTAAACGACGAAGACTATATTATTGACATTGAAGACAAAGCCGTTGAACTTTCTGAAAGCGGAATGTCTAAAGCTGAGCGCTACTTTGGCGTGCAAAACTTATACGATATTTCTCAAGTTTCGCTACTTCACCGCATTAACAACGCAATGCGCGCCAACTACATCATGGCGAGAGACAAAGACTACGTGGTTGCTGACAACAAAGTACTGATAGTTGATCAGTTTACTGGTCGTATTTTAGATGGCCGTCAGTTTTCAGAAGGTCTACACCAAGCACTTGAGGCTAAAGAAAACGTTAAAATCAAACAAGAAACCGTAACTGTTGCAACAATAACTTATCAAAACTTCTTTAGAATGTATAAAAAACTAGCCGGAATGACTGGTACCGCGAAAACCGAAGAAGAAGAGTTTAAAGAAATTTATAATATGTTAGTCGTAGAAGTTCCCACTAACGTAAAGGTTGAGCGAATTGACGCAACTGACCTGTTGTTTGCATCTGCTTCAGATAAATTCAAAGCCTTACTTGATGAAGTTGAAGAGCGACACGAAAAAGGTCAGCCTATTTTGATTGGCACAATCGCGGTTGAAACTTCTGAGTATTTATCTCAACTTTTAACCAGACGTGGAATTAAACACGAGGTTTTGAACGCCAAGCAACATGAACGCGAGGCTGAAATTATAAAAAACGCAGGACTTGTAGGTGCCGTAACTATTGCAACCAACATGGCCGGTCGTGGAACCGACATTAAGTTAGGACCCGGTGTTAAAGAACTGGGTGGACTTGCGGTAATTGGTAGTGAAAGACATGAGTCTCGTCGTATTGACAACCAGCTTCGTGGTAGATCTGGTCGACAAGGCGATCCTGGCTACTCTCGTTTCTACATTTCAGCAGACGACGAACTTCTGCAAAGATTTTCATCTGAAACTTTTAAAAACCGAGTTGCCTACATGCAAGGCCTACAACAAGATAAAAACTCAGAGTCTGAATACATGCCGCCAATTGAGTCAAAGATGTTTTCATACATGGTAACCAATGCCCAGAAAAAAGTAGAAGGTATGAACTGCGACTCTCGCAAAAACGTCTTGAAATATGACGACGTGATGCGTATTCAAAGAGAGACTATTTACGCTGAGCGTGAGGCCGTGATTAAAAACCAAGATGTACAAGAACTTGCTTACAAGATTTTAATTCAATATTTAAAAGACATTACTTTTGATCGTCTATACGGTCAAAAGAAAGGTCAACTGAACACCACTCCGCTGTTTAAATATTTAGATGGCAACATCTTTAAGCTAAATGCTATCAATTTTGATACTTTAAAACAAAAACAATCACTAACCGAAATTGAAAAATATTTACAAGAACTAGCAGACAAAGAAATTCAAGACAAAATTGAAAAGTCTTCAGTG
>CAUTRH010000042.1:0-5061 GCA_963540905.1 uncultured Acholeplasmataceae bacterium
AAAGCAAGTGAAGAAATTGAGTAAGCCGGAATATTTAAGGCGTATGCCAAAGTTTTTACAATAGTAACGGCAACTCGGGTTCCAGTGTAAGAACCTGGTCCAACTCCGGCAATCACAGCTGTTAAATCGCTTGGCTTTACTGAGTTGCTTTTTAAAAAAGTACTAACTTGCTCTGCGGTGTTGGCAGAAAAGTCGCGAGTATTTAGGTCATAAAAACATTTAGTTTCGCCGTTTGGCCAAATTAACAACAAAATCAGAGCGTGGTTAGATGTATCTACAATTAGTTTCATTTATTTTCACCTTTAGTTAGTTTAGCAAAATCCAGCATCATGCTTTCGCCAACTTCCTTAATTTGAAAAACTCGCGAGTTTTCGCCGAGTTTTTCAATACTAATTTCAATTCGGTTTTTGGGAAGCAAATCAGTTGCCTGACCTGGCCACTCAATTACACAAATTCCTTGGTCTATGTAGTCTTGTAAGTCAAAGTCAGCACCAACTCCGTTTAACCTATACAGATCAAGGTGGTTAAAAGGCATGCCAGACTTTGTTTCGTATGAACGCATAATCGTAAAGGAAGGGGAATTGACAACCGCGTCAATTCCAAGACCTTTGGCTAGTCCTTGTGTAAAAGTGGTTTTTCCAGCCGCTAAATCACCATACAACAAAATAACCGCAGGTGCATTTAGACACTTTGCGATTTTTTTACCTAAGTTTTGGGTTTCTTTAAAGTTACTGGTAGTAAACTCTGTGTTTTTTTGCATTATTTAAACCTCTACGACCGAAATTACGCCCTCTACGTTGTCTTTAAGCAGGGCTAGCAGACCATCAAATAAGGTTGAATCAATTAGATTACAGCCCACGCAAGCGCCGTGCATTTTAACGTATACAATTCCTTCTTCAACGGCCACTAGTTCAATATCGCCGCCATCTGCTTGAATGTAGGGTTTTACTCGGTCAATTAACGCTTTTACTTCTTCGTACATTTTTCAGGCAGACTATTTAAAAGGTCTACGTATTTTTGGGTTAAACTCGCTAAAAACTCAGATTTTTTAGTTTTGATATATTCAGAAAGTTCAGGGGTGTCTAGGCGTTTTAAGATAAAGTAGCCAGTGTTAAAGTTGCAAGTTGAGTTTAAGTAGTCAGGAATATAGGCAAAATTGGCCTTGCCTTCTTTTTTAGTAAAACCTTTTAGTCTCAGCATGTTTGCAGTTACGTCGCCTACAATAAAGTCAAATTTATCATAAATTTCTGGAAAATAACGGTTTTGAAATTCTTCTTGTGAAAAAACTGACCTGTAGTCTTTAAGCAGAGTGAAGTTACCGTAAATTGTTTCAATTAACATAGTTTTTCCTCCAAAAGTACTGTGGCCAGGCAACCGATTGCCTGGCTTTGGCCAATTAGCCCATTTTTTTCAAAAGTAGTAGCTTTAACTGAAACCAAAGGACAGTTAAGCACTTGCATTAGGTTTTTTGAAATTAAGGTTTTTTTAAGACCTAGTTTAGGTTGTTCAAGCATCACAGTAATATCTGCGTTTTTCACGCGGTAATTTAAGTTGTTTGCTTTCTTTAAAGCAAACGCTAAAAAATCAAATGAAGATCTGTTTTGATTGATTTTATCGGTTTCTTTGAAGTTATCGCCCAAATCACCTGAATTTAAAGCACCTAGTATTGCTTCGGTTACGGAGTGCAGAACCACATCACCGTCTGAAACTGCTAAAAAGTGATTGTCATTTTCAATCAAAACTCCAGCAAGGCTGAGTTTTCCACCTTTTTCAAAAGGGTGAATGTCAAAAGAACTTCCAACTAAACTAGGTTTTAAAAAGTATGATTTGGTCAGTGAAAAATCAGCAGGTGTTGTGATTTTAGGCAGTCTATTTTCAGAAAGTAACAAGGTAAAAGGTTCGCTTTGTTCTGAAAACAATTCAAACTCATCTTGATAGTCGGTATTTTTAGCAACGGATACACATTCTTTTAACTTTGTTTTTAAAAAAGCCTGTGGCGTAATTGTGGTGAAATAGTTGGTTCTGTCAAGGGTTTCTCCGTTGTAGTTTTTTAAAGACGAATAAATTGGGTTTGCTAAAACAGCACCTTGTTTAGTTTCTAAAACCGTTTTTATGTTTTCAAGGTCTTCACCTAGTATTACTGGTCTTGCAGCATCGTGCACGTAAACATAAGTTCCGGTTGCTTGGTTAAGTCCGACTTTCATTGATAAAAATCTAGTTTCTTTGCCAGTTAGCGTAAATACCGCTGGGTTTTTAAACTCGGGGTTTGAAAAAGTATCTAATACTTCATTTTGCGCAACCAAAATACACTCAAAACCATTTTTTAAAAAAGTGTTAACAGAATGCATAAAAACTGGTAAATTAACGAGTTTTTTTAAGGCTTTGTTTTCACCAAAGCGAGAAGATGCACCTGCTGCTAAAATTAGTGCTGTGTTTTTAAAAGGAGTGACGATATCTTTAGCCTTTACGTCGTGCGCTTCGGCTTCAAACGAAATCAAGCGGTCGGCTACATGAATTAAGGCAGCCGAGTATTTAAGAGAAGCAAAATACCTGTCAATGTTGCCCTTTCCGTAGCCTAGTCTTTGGCTGTGTTCATTAACTGCTAAGCATGGCACTAAAAACAAGTCAATTTTTTCTGAGTATACAGTAAAGTCAGCAGGTTCAAAAAAGTTAAAGCGTTTAATAAACTGAGTGTTGGGTTTTGGCAAAACATATCTCAGTTCATTTTCAACAAACGCTGGAAACAAAAAAACTTTGTTGCTTTCTTTAGTTAAAGCAATGATGTCTAGTTCTCCCTGAATTGGAAAGTAAAGCGCAACAGTTTTGCTATCTTGATATAAAGGATGTGCTTTGATTTTGTTTAGCACAATTTCGTTTCTTTTCTGTTTTTCTGATGCCGTGTAGGTTTTTCGTTCAGCTAAAACATAGGCCCTGGCCTCTTGCTTACTAAACACGTTATTCATCTCCTACATACAGAAAATTACCTACGTACTTTTCAGAAAAAGTAGTTTCAAGCGCAGTTCTGGTGGCTTTTAAAATAGTTTGCGCTGAGTTTAAGTTGTTTTCAACTAAAAACGCACCTGCCTTGGCGTTTAGCGTAAAACTTGAGCCACCAAACTCCATTTTTAAGTTTAAGTATCCGCTTTGTCTGCTAGCGCCACTTTTCAAAGCACCAAAACGAACTAAGTCGGTCACTGTGTAGGCAAAAGTAGCCCCACCAATTCTATAAATTGCCCCAGTTTCTGTCACAAACGCTTTTTTTAAGTTATAAACATAGTGTGCCAGAGCCATGTTGCCAATTTCCCTGCCATATTTTTTGTTGATATTGTCAATATTAGCAACTTTGATAAAAACTAGTTCAAACTTGGTTTTGTTTTTAATTAACTGCTCTAAGTCAAGCTCTAAGTCTGAGTAATTTTTAAGTTCATCAAGTAGTTGGATGTTTGACTTACTAAAGTCAGCAGTTTCAATTAAATTAAAACAAGAAATCACGCAGTTTTCATTTTCTTTAGTTGCACCTGCTTTTTCTTTAAACCAGATGTATTTATTTCCGCTTTTTAGTCGGTAGCGCTGAGTTTGGTTGGAGTTTGGCTTAATTTCTGTGTATTTTTTAAGTACTTTAACGTAGTCATCTGGATGAATTAGTTTTTCGTATTCTGTAAACTTTAAGTTAGCGTAGTTTTTAGGGAGTTTAAGTAGTTCCAACATAGAGGGTGAAAGCCAAATTTTGCCAAGTTGTTTGTCATACATGGTGTAGCCAGACTCAGAGATTTCAAAAAAGCCCATTAGTTTTCCAGACATATCTTTTAAGTCTTCTTTTAGTTTAAACACAGCGTCTTCGTGTTCTATTGCAGACATGCCTTTTAAAAGTTTGCCGGTAAAAATTAACTCAGAGCCAAGGTGAAAAACATTGGCGTGAAGATAAACTCGCTCGCCTGAATGATTTTTGAACTCTAAATTAAAACTTTTGGTCTTTTCGTTGATGAAAAGGGGCTGAAAAAAAGCAGAAAGAGCGGGGTTCGTGCAGTCTTTGGTGTTTAGTTTAGCCACGCGCGATGTTTTTAGAAATAAATCCAAAAATCGGTATCTTCTGGCTTTTAAAACCGAGCAGTTAAGTTCTAAGGCAAGGTTTTTAGAAATTGACTTAATGTAGCCGTTTGAAGCCAAATATAGGTAAAAGTTGTTATCAGTATTTTCGTAGCCTGTAAGCACAGTGTGCTCACTGAAAATCAAAATCAAGTTAGTTAAAACAAGGGAAAAAACAAAGGCTTGCGCGGTAACTTGCGGATAAATTAGGAAGTTAAGAGAAATTGACGGAGTTAGATAAAGCAAAAGTGGGGTAGTTCCTAAAATAAAAATTTCGGCAAGCAAAAATAACACAGCAGTGGTGTGTCGTTTTTTTCTAGTTGCGGCAAGTAGTGCTAAAACCAAAGAAACTACTAATAGAGCAGCAAATAAAGAAAGTAGTGCGGTGTGTAGTTTAGACATTTAAAAAGTTTATTTGGCTAAAAAGAACAGGAGCAAAAAGCAAGTGACTGCAGACAAGAAAGCCAAGCCAAACGCAAATGTTTTGGATTTAAATAGCGTATATACCTTGGTTTGAGAAAGCAAGAAAGCCAAAGAAGAAATGGGCGAAAATAAGTGTACAGAGATTTTTTTAAATATTTTAATGATTTTTTTCATGTTTTTGCCTTTTTTAAACGTATAAGTTTAAGTAGCTTCTCAGTTGTTCAACGTCTTTCATTTTAATCAAAACCCCGTTGTAAGCAATCGAAATATTGCCGGTTTCTTCAGAAACAACTAAGGTCAAAGCATCGGTTTCTTCAGAAATACCTAATGCTGCTCGGTGTCGAGAACCGGTAGTTTTATCTGCCAGTTCTGTTTTTGAAATTGTAAAATAAGCACCCGCGCAAATCAATGTGTCGTTTTTAATAATGACTGCTCCGTCGTGAAGAGGAGTGTTGGGTGTAAAAATATTTAAAAGCAGTTCTTTATTAACGGTTGAGTTTAAAGGAATGGCTTTCTCGGCTTAATGGCTAAGTGAGTTGTATTTCTCAAGAC
>CAUTRH010000043.1:0-4905 GCA_963540905.1 uncultured Acholeplasmataceae bacterium
CGTTGGCAGTGACAAAATCAGTATTGATAATAAACGGTTTTAAGAAATCACTGAACTTATTTTTTTGCACAAACTTAAAGTTTGAGTTGGTAAACGAAAACTCAAGGCGGTATTGCACCTCTGACTTGTAGTTTTGGGGATGAAGACGGTTTTTATTAGCCACGTCTACTACGTAGTTATCAGGAGCACCAGAGTAGGCAAGTAGTTCTGAAACATATACTAGCAGTGTGTTTTGTTTAGTTTTGCGGTTATGTGCTTTTAAAACCAGGAGTTTAATGCTTGAGTGTTCAGGATTTTCGGTATTAAACTCAAAAACTGGTGTGTTTTCAGTCTCGTAGCCAAAAAGTTTTGCGTAGGTTTGCAGATATTGTTTTTGTTTAGAAGGAGTTGCGTATAGTGCCAAGACATTTGACTGAAAGTAATCAAGGTCTCTTTTTCCAAGTACTGCATTAATTGCAAAAAAGAAAGGCACGCCTACAATTACTACAAAAAGTAGATAAAGCAGGATGGTTAAAAGTGTTCTTTTACTCAACGGTTCTTATCCTTGCGTTTTCGTGACCTTTTTTAAATTTACCAGTGCGGTAGTTAAAGTAAGGGTCTTTGTTATATTCATAGGCAAGGTTTAGGCGTTTTTGCTCAGCGAAGTAGTAAGCCATTTCAATGTAGTACTCAAGTGGGATGTCGTTGTAAAGTATTGCATCTGAAATATTTAGTCTAGATGGCAGTTTTTCGTTCAGACCGTTTTTGGTTAGTTTAAACGCAACAAGATCGTTGCCTGCCCAAACTACTAAAAAGTAGCGACCAAAACTACCATCAATTTGCCCACGCGGTATAGTTTGCAGGTATGTAGTTTTTGCGTTTTCATGTAGATCGTGAGTTAAGTTAGTAGCTTGGTTTGCAAAAGGCTCAGGTCGTGTAACACCTTTTCCTTTTTCAGGGGTATCGCAATACGCGTATCTGGTTGGAAGAATGTGTTCAACTTTACTTCCAGTTGCGCTTTCTGTATATGACACCACAAAATCAGTTGTGTCTCCGTCTTTGTAAAGACTAACTCGGTCTACTGGAATAATTTCGCCGTTTCCAGGAGTTTTGTTTAAAATATTTTGAATTAAAGTTTCTTTTAGGTTTTTGCCAGCATTTATCTTGTCTTCAACTATCTTAGTTAAGTCAGGTTTAGGTCCTTTCAAAACTTCTTCGTAGGTTAGTGGACAATTTTTGCCAAGTGCACTGTAGTACTCTACTTTAAACAAACACCAAATGAAGTTTAGGTGTGCTTCGCCTAAATTTTTCTCAAACTCAGCAAAACGATAAAGAGATGCTTCTTCGGCTAAAGTGTTTTTAGCGTCTTTTTGGCCGTATACATCAATAGTTTTGGCTTCTTTTTTTAATTCAATTCTCTTTGAGTAGCCAAAAGTTATTTTGCTTTGAAGTAGGTCAACTTCAACAGTTTTGCCAGCGTTGCCAGTTGATGTGTCGTCTTTAGTTTTTACAAGAGTTGCCTCAACGTTGCCGATTGAAAAAAACTCACCAGGTTGAAGTTCCTTGTTTGGAAGCGTTAGTTCACTAAATTGGCTTGATTTTTTAAAATATCTAATTGAGTAGTTTTTTAGGTTTTTAACGGAATCTGAAATGTTTTTCAGTTCCAGCACGGAGTTTTCATAACTTCTGCCCATAATTAGTTTATGAATGATAATGTCTGCTTCTTGTTTGGCAATATAAAATGCTTTGTGGCAGGCTACTAAAAAAACAGAAGTTAAAAGAGTAGCTAGTGTTAAAATTAGTTTTTTCATTTTTTCTCCTTTCTTTTAAATAAAATTAGAAGTTATTAGTTTATATATAAAACAACAGCCAAGTAATTGGCTGTTGTTTATTTATTTTAAAAAGTTTGTTTTGTATGGCTTATTCGTATTTGCAGTGTTTATCGTAGTAAAACTTAAGTAGCTCTTGAATTCTTTTTAGACGTTCATCTTTCTCAACACTATTGTATGCCTCAAAAGGTTTTTTATCTTTACTTTCTTCTTTTGTGACAATTTCTTTGCCAACTTCTGCGTCAGTTAGCACGTTTTTAATGATGTTTAGTGCAACTGTGCGGGCATTTGAAGATTTTTCGTAAGCGATTGATTGGAAAGTGTTTTTCTTGTCAAGTGTGTCTTTAATAGTTTCAAAAGATTTAGCAACTAAACCTTCAAGTGTATTGCTTATAGCTTTATTTTCATTAATAAAGTTTTTAATTTCTGCGGTTTCAAATACGTCTTTACGTGGTGCCGCATAGCCTTTGGCTAAAGAAAAGTCGCGCACGTTTTCTTTGCTAAATAAGAATTTAAATACTTTGTAGGCTTTTTGGTTAGATACGTTTTTATAAGAATCTTCACCTTCTTTTGCTTGGTCTAGCATCGCAATTGAAGGACCTTGGAAAATTGAAGCACCAGATAGTTTGTCTTCATTTAATTGAGGATATTTAGCCTTAGCAGCGGTATATGCTGCTTGTACGTTGTGCTGAAGAGTTATGAAGTCTGCATTGTTTGGATCTGTTTTAAGTAAGTCATTTGCTTCTTTTAATTGAGTTTTTCTAAGTTGAAGTTCAGGTTGAGGAAGTGGCAGCATACCTACTTCAAATGGGTTGTTTTTATCTGGAATGTTGTAGCCAACTCCACCAGATGAAGAAATAGTAAACACAATTTGTTTGTTTTTAAAGGCAGTTGAGTTATATTTGTTTCCACAAGTTGCACCAGTTGTAAATAAGTTTTGAGCAGCATAACCTTTTAGAGTGTCTAACATTTCTACTAATTGTGCATTTTGTGTAGTGTCGTGGAAAAAAGCATCCCCTTTAAGTTCACCGTTCTTTTTCACAAAATCAGTGTAAGGAAGACCGTATTGTTTTGCCATAGTGATTAACATGTTAGCGTCTGAGTCGTAGCCAAACACAGCTGTACGTTCAAATTGTTTTTTAGTTTTGCCAGGTTCTTTTGGATCTGGAAGGTCAACTAATTTGTCAAATTTATCAGTGTGGTCTTCACGGTATTTTTTAGCCATTTCCCAAATACCTTCCCAAGTTTTTACTTTTTCAGTAAAGTCAGGAATTTCTGCGGCAAGTTCTTTGTTGTAAAGAATAACTTCGGTAGAAAGGCCAAACGGAGTTGTGTAAATACCTTTTTCAGAAAGTGGAGATTCTTTTACGAAATCATAAAACTGTTCGTCCCAGTCTTTTTTAAAGTCTTGGTCGCTGATGTATTTTATTTGAAGTTGAGTTCCTTCATTGATGAACTTAGTTAAGTCAAGGACGTTTTTACGGTTTTCGTTAAATGAAGCAACGTGGTCAGGATATGCGATAACAAGATTTGGACGATTGTTGGTTGAAAGAGTTTTGTCAATCGCACCTTTAATGTCTTGGTATCCTCCCTTTTGTTCAAGTTTAACGGTAATTCCGGTTTTTTTAGTGAAATCTTTTAATCTTTTTTCAATGGCAGTGATGTCTTTTTTACCAAAAGTGTGCCAAAAAGTTACATCGTATTTGCCACAAGCAGTTAAAAATAGTGTTGAGAAGATAGCGACTAGTGCTAAAAATAATTTTCTCATAATTTTTCCTTGCGGAGTTAATTTAAATTCTAACCCTTAGTTCCACCGCGGGCAACACCGCGCATGATATATTTACGAAGGAAGATAAAGACAAGTAGTAGTGGGATTAAGACAATCACAGTTGCAGCCATCTGGCGTTCAACGGCTATTCGGTTAGACTCTTGGTCAACAAACGCAGAACGCAACCATACAGTAATTAGTTTAAAGTTTTGGCCGGCTACTAGGTTTGGCCAAATATAGGCGTTCCAAGAACCCATTAGTTTTAAAATAGTGATAGTAATAACTGATGAGTTGGCAAGCGGGACCATGACTTTCCATAGATACTTAAAGTCAGAAGTTCCGTCAACTTTCGCAGCATAATAAAGTTCATTTGGAATTTGTCGGAAGTTTTGGCGAATTAAGTAAATGTGGAAGACTGTGACTAAAAATGGTACGGTCATTGCGAGGAACGGAGCCCCTGAAAAAGCTGGTGCTTGGTCTGTCCAGCCAAGGCGAGAAACTGTGCCGTAGTTGGTAATTACCATCATTTCACCTGGAATCATCATGGTAGAAAGCATTACTTTAAAGATAGTGTCTCTTCCTTTGAATTCTAGACGAGATAGGGCAAAAGCACCAATGATTGACATAAAAGTACCAACAATAGTTGAAGAAATACCAACAATCAAGGTGTTTAGCAGGTATCTGGTAAAACGGTCAGAAGGCGCGTTTTCTTCACCTTCAATTTTGCCAGGCAGTCCTTTTAATTCACTCGCTAGATTTTGGTATTTACGGTCAGCCACTTGATAAGCCAAGTCTTTATTTCTTAGTTTTAAATAATCAGGTTTATAAATTTGTTCGTCTTTCCAAGTTGAAAATTTAGTTAAATCAGCGTTATATTGAGCAGAAAACTTAGAAATATACTTACTAATGCTGTCTAATTGAACTTGAATTTTAGCCTTTTCAGCGATGTTTTTAGCCTCTTTTATTTTGGATTCTAGAATTGCTTTTTCGGCTAGTTTGTCTTTATATGCCTGATATGCGTATTTAGAGTTATCTAAAATATAAGGTTCAAGTGCCTCTTTATAGTAGGCGTCTGTATATAGATTTTTAGGATCACCTTTTAAAAGCGCTGCTAACTTAGTTTTTTCTGTATCTGCTAAAGCAATTTTATCGCGTTCTTTTTTAGCAGTCTGAACAACTCCATTTGGACCTTCGTATTCTTTTAGTTTTTGTTGAAGTAAACGGATGTTGGTCAGTCTGGTTCCGTTAAAAGCGTATGAGTAGTTTTTCCAAGTCCAGGCGTGAGGATAGAGAGTTGGTGGTTCTTCAAGGACTTCAGATTCGTTTTTA
>CAUTRH010000044.1:0-4876 GCA_963540905.1 uncultured Acholeplasmataceae bacterium
AGCAAATTTAAAATATGGCAGCCGCAAGGACTGCCAAACTTACATTAAAAAAGGACTGGTTTCAGTAAACGGCGCAGTTTGCACAAAAGTTGACAGGAAAATTAATGAAACCGACCAAATAGTTTTCAATGATTCCGAAATTAAATATCTACCCAGTTTTATTTTAATGTTAAATAAACCAGAGGGCTATATATCTTCAAATGTCTCAGGGCTTTATCCTTCTGTTCTTACTTTAGTAAAAGAACCGTATAGCCGCTATGATTTAAAAATAGCGGGTAGACTGGACGTTGATACCACTGGTCTGCTTTTGATTACCAATGTTGGTGCGTATGTACACAAAATAGCATCCCCGAACTCCAAGGTTATCAAAACCTATCTTGCTGAACTTAAAAACCCGTGGACTGTCGCTCAAGCCAATCAGTTACTTAAACCCATGATTTTAAGAGACGGCGAAAACCAACAATACACAGCAAAAGCCCTTGAAGTTAGGCTAATTGACAGCACACATGTGGAAATTAAAATTGATATGGGTAAATATCATCAAGTTAAAAATATGGTAATGTCTTGCGGAAATGAGGTGCTTAAGTTAACTAGGTCTGCAGTTGGTTCTTTGACTTTACCTAGTGATTTGGAGTTAGGTGAATATCGCATAGTGGAACTCACTGACATCATAGATTAAAAAAACACTTAACTTATCGGCTTAATTTTGTTAAAATTAAGGTGTAAAGCAAGTTAATTTTAAGCATTTTTTAACTAAACAAATTAAAAAAGGTAAAAAATATGGATGAAAATCAATTAAATAGCCAAGAAGTAAATGAAATAAACCCAGAATCTGCAACTAAAACAAAACGAATTGGGGTAATTTTAAAGTACAGCAAACCATATACTTTAAAGAAACTAAAAAACTGACATCATGTAACAATTCTAAGCATACCTGAGAAACACTAAACTTGTTATCTTTACATGAACGAAAGTTTCTTTAAAACAGTTGTCTCAATTATGCGTTCAACTGGACAAATTTGGGCAGAGAAATCAGAGATTTTCCAAGACCAGCATCTTCACTTTGACACAGATATTTTTGAGGAAGCCGATGAAGTTTGTGGGTTGGATGTTTCTGACATTGATCTGCAAAACATCGCTGAACTACAAGACCTAGAAAACCAGTTTACTTAATTTAAGATTAAAAATGGGAGGTTTGAAATGAAAGATAAGAAAAAACAAATTTATTTAATTTCGGCAATTGTTGCTGCTGTAGTTGTTTTAATAGTTTTAATAACAACTTTAGCAGTTGTTTTAAAACCTAAAACAAACAAGCCAATCAAGCAAAACGGAACTACTTACAAGATTCAGCATATTTTCCAAGGACTCGCTGGCGAGATTGAAGAAAAAATAGTTGAAGAAACTAAGGGTGCAGAAGTTGGCATGAAAGTACAAATTACACAAGATAGTCGCAAGAAAGAATACGACAATGGTTTTGAAGTTGCAGACTTTGCAGAAGAGAAAAAAATAGAAGCAAATGGTTCAACTGTTTTCCAGATTAGATATGGACGTAAAATATTTGAAGTTAACTTTGAAGTTAATTTCAATAACTCAACTTTTCCTGGCACAACTTCCACAACATCTCAGACACAAAGAATTAAGTTTGAAGCAAAAGCCCAAAAACCCGTAGATCCAGAAATCACTGCCAGCGGTAAAAAATACCGCTTTGTTCACTGGCAAGAAAAATCTCTAATGAACGGAGTTTACTCAAAACAAGCGCCATTTGATTTTAGTAAACCTATAACTAAAAACATCACTTTAGTTGCTTACTTTGAAGAACTTTTTTCAATTTCATATCAAATTGAACTAGAAAAGGCAAACGGAGAGTTTGAAGAAAAAACTGAGACAAAACGCTGGTTTCAAGCAGGTGATGTGCATACTGTGAACTTCCCAAATCCAGATGATCGTGTGTACGGTGAGGTTATATACGATAAAAACTCGCTAACTGTTTCCCCTGAAAGCAGCCAAAACAAGGTAAAAATTACGGTTAAACGCAGACTGCACACAGTAACTTTTGAAGTTACTGGTGCTAACTTAACATTACCCCAAAAACAAGTTAGACATGATGACAGAATTTGGGAAATTGATGTAACTAGTATTTACCAAGCAGGTTATTATATTAAAAATATTCAAATGGAGGCAAGAGACTACACTTTAGCTAGTCTACAGGCTGTGTTTGTAACTAAAGACATAACCGCAGTTTTCTATTTAGCAAAAGACATTGTTGGCAAAGGCAAATACCCGCAGTCTTTGGTCTATCCAGATCCAACCAAGTTAACCTTAATGGAATCCTCAATTAGAAGAACACAATATCAAATTGACAAAAAAAACACACAAAATTACTTTTAATCGTTATTTTTACCGCGATGAAGCTGGAAATAAATACGAAAAGTTTGACGGAAATTTCTATAAGTTTGAAGAAGTTGAGTTTATCCAAATTCCTGGTAAAACTACTTTGTTTACCAAAAAAATCATAGACTTTGCACCTTACAGTTTTATACTTAGGGAAAAACCTAAATCTGCTACTTTTGAAAACTCATTTTTACACTCACTAACTAAAGACATTGCTTTGGTTTTGGGTTTTGATGTTACTGTACCTAATTATGAAGATTCAGATAGATACTCAGTTAAGTCAGGGTTGGACTCAAATAATTTTGCTGCTTTGGCAAAAACTGCAACTGAATACGCAGTTGCTGTCTACGTTTCAAGCGCCTACAGGCAACTTGATGACAACATTGACTCGCAACTGCCATATGGTGTTAAAGGAATTGACAAAATTGTAGACTCAGGCTCCAAAACTTGGTGGTTGACTACTTTAGTTGAAAACAAAAAAGCACAAACTTACTATATAGACAAAGCAGGTATGTTGAGTCAAGAAAGGCAAAACTATCTTTTTGGCTTAGTACTTTGCAAAGACTAAAACAACTAGTTGACAATCCAAAGTGCGTCAAGTCTTTATACTTGACGCACTTTTTATTTTGTGTTAAACTTATTTTGTATTTAAATTAAAAAAGGAGTAAATTATGGCATTAAAAATTAGACTTCAAAGATTTGGTTCAACTAAACGTCCTTTCTATCGTATTGCTGCTGCAGAAAGCCAAAGAGCACGTGATGGTAAGTTCCTTGAAATTGTTGGTACTTACAACCCACTTTCTGGTGTAGTTGAAATTAAACAAGAAGTATACAACACTTGGATTTCCAAAGGTGCTAAACCAAGCGACACAGTTAAATCACTTTTAAAGAAACAAAAATAGTTAAAGACGGAGTTTCAAACCATGGTTTTAAATTTTGAGCAAATTCTAGCCAGCTTTGTCCGTCCTCTGTTAATCTATCCAGATGCACTTGAAATTAAAGTATCTGAGCAAGATGCTTTAGTTGATATTTCTATGCTAGTTGAAGCAGCAGCTCTTGGTCGAATTATCGGCAAAACTGGCAAAACTGCCGCTGCTCATCGTCAACTTCTTTACTCAATTGCTACTAGAAACGGCAAAAAAGTAGATCTGGAGATTAAAGCAAAGTAACTTGAACTTGTGTTTTTTAATTGGCAAAGTAATTAAACCCTTTTCATATAAAGGTTGGATTAAAGTGGAAAATCTTTCAGATTTTCCACGTTTTTTAATGCACGAAATTGTATATATTGAAAATAAACCCTTTGAAATTGAAGAAAGTAAACCTGGTACAAAATGTTTATTGGTTAAACTAAAGGAAATAAACTCAGAAGAACAGGCTAAAAAACTTTCTCAAAAAGAAATTTATAGAAAAGTGAGACATGAACTTAAAGATAGTGAGTTTGTTTGTGCTGATTTGCTTGAAAAAGCAGTTTATTTTGAAAACCAAGTAATTGGCAAAGTTAAAGAAGTTTACTTTTATCCAAACCAACAAGTTTTAAAAATTGAAAAATTAGACAAAACTTACTTTCTACTTCCTTTTGTTAAACACTATATAGATGCAGTTGAAGAAAGCAAAATCACTGTTTTGAATTTAGGTGAACTGATATGAAAATAGACATCATTACTATTTTTAAAGAGGCATACAACAGTTTTTTAAATACATCTATTGTAAGCAGAGCAATTCAAGGCAAGCACTTAGAGGTTAATTTACATAACTTAAGAGACTATTCTTTAGATAAAAGCCAAAAAGTAGACGACACAGTATATGGTGGCTCTGTTGGTATGCTAATGTCAGTCGAACCGATACACCGAGCAATCTCTACTTTAAAGCAAAACAAAAGCTCGTTTGTTGTTGCGTTTTCTCCGCAAGGTAAACCTTTAAATCAAGAATTATTAGATGGACTTGCCAGAAAAGAACACTTAATTCTGCTACCTGGCCACTACGAAGGATATGATGCTAGAGCACTTAACTTCATTGACCTTGAGGTTTCGGTTGGCGATTTTGTCTTAACTTCAGGAATCCTGCCAAGTCAAATTTTAATAGATGGTCTGGTTAGATTAGTTCCAGGAGTTATCAATCAAGACTCAGTTAGCAAGGACACCTTTAAATATAACTCAATCCTGAAATATCCTGAATACACTAAACCAGCCATATACGAAGGTCTAACTGTTCCAGATATATTGCTGAGTGGAAACCATCAAAAAGTAGATGAATATAATTTTGAACAGGCTGTTTTAAATACAATAAAAAAACGCCCAGACTTAATTAAAAATAAAGCTTTTGATATTGATACTTATAAAGAAATTAAAGCAATCCTTGATAAAGCAAAAAACCCTAAAAAGTAAAAAACCTGCTCATCTAGCGCAGGTTTTTTACTTCATAAATAGAATAAAATAAAGAATTCCCAATTTCTACCACTATATACCTAAAACATTAGCTAGTTCTT
>CAUTRH010000045.1:0-4853 GCA_963540905.1 uncultured Acholeplasmataceae bacterium
GGCTTAACAAAGCCAATAATTCCGTTTTAAATTTCATATCTCCGAAACTCAGGTATTATATTAACACATTTTAAAAAAACATGCAAATAAATCACTCATTTGAAATATTTACAAACCTTTAAAATTGTAATATAATATTATATAAGAACGAAAAAAGTTTTAAAAAAGGTAGGTAATCATGAAAATATTTATTGGATCTGACCATGCTGGTTTTTCGGCAAAAGAAAAAATCAAAACACATTTAAAAGAAACTACTGAGTACATAATTACTGACCTTGGAACTAACTCAACAGATTCAGTTGACTACCCTGTTTTCGGTGAAAAAGTTGCCAGAAAAGTAGTTGAAACCAAAGACTCACTTGGTATTGTTATCTGCGGTTCTGGAATTGGTATTTCTATTGCTGCCAATAAAGTCAAAGGAGCCAGATGCGTCTTGGTTTACACCAAGGAAGCCGCACACTTAGCAAAACTTCACAACAACGCAAACATAATTGCGTTAAGTGGACGCGGATTTGAGTCAAGTGTGTTAATTGAATTTGTTAAAGAGTTTTTGCAAACTGAATTTGAAGCAGGCAGACATCAACGTAGAGTTGACATGCTAAACTCACTTTAATCGAAAGGAGTAGACAATGGTAAAAATTTTAAATCACCCACTAATTGAACACAAAATGAGCCAACTGCGTTCAGTTCACACTAAAACCAAAGAATTTAGAGAACTGGTTTCTGAAATCGCTACCTTGGTAACTTACGAACTTTCTCGCGATTTTCAAACTAAAACCGTGGAAGTTACTACTCCGATTGTTAAAACTAAATGCCAGGAACTCAAAGAAGAAGTTGTTTTAATTCCAGTTTTAAGAGCAGGACTCGGCATGGTAGAAGGGGTTTGCAGTTTAATTCCAACTGCCAAAATTGGGCACATTGGGCTATACCGCGATGAAGAGACTCTGGAGCCAAAAAAATATTTCTTTAAAGTTCCTAAAAACACCAAAAACTCGCTTGTTATTGTGCTGGATCCAATGTTGGCAACAGGTCATTCAGCTGCTTACGCAATTCAGGCTCTCAAAGAAATTGGTGTTAAAAACATCAGATACGCCGGTATTGTTGGTTGTCCTGAAGGGATTAAGTTACTGCAAGAAAAACATCCAGACGTTGATATTTATTTAGCACAAGAAGACAGTCATTTGAATGAAAACGGCTACATTGTTCCCGGACTTGGGGATTGTGGTGACCGTTTATTTGGCACTAAATAATTTATGAAGAAATTCGGAGCCTGGTATTTACTTGTCAGTCAAATTATTTTTTCGCTGTTAATCCCAACGGCAGTTAGCGCTTTGATTGCCAAAAAGTCGGGCTATAGTCCAGTTGGCATTGGCGTTGCTGCTTTAATTGGTTTTGGAATTGGTTTTGTGTCTTCTATTTCTTTTGCTCTAAACATTTACCGCAAACTAATTAAAACTGAGAAGAAGGGAACAAAACCTCAAGACACCCCAAAAATTGGCGATGAAAATCAAAACGATTAACCACTTTGTCTATTTTCTTTACTTATTTAGTTTTATTTCTAGCCTTGTTTGGTTGTACATTGATAAAACTGCGTATTTATTTGCAAACCTGGCTTTAGTTTATTGTTTTTTATTTACATTGATTTTAAAAGTAGAGCTAAAAACCTTTAAAAAAGCCCAACTTTTTGGGTTTACTATTTTGCAAAACTTTGTAATTTTTATGTTGTTTTTGCTAATTTTTATTTTAAGTAGTGTTTTAAAGTCAAAAACGCCTGGCTTAAATTATCTAAGTTTCGGTAGCACTTTGGCCGGAAGTATAGTACTCGCAAGTATTGCTATATTATTTGAAGTGAAAATTAAGAAAGGAGAAATATGTTAGAAAATCTAGAAATCAATAAGTTCCCACAAGCGATTACTCCGTATTTTTTCGCATCTCTTTTCATAATGACGATAATCGCAGTATACGTCTCTGCAATTGGCGCTGCTGTTGAAAGACTCAACGAAAAAGAACCAAATAAATTTCTCTACTGGCACATTAAAGCAGTTGACAGCGTCAACACTTTCTTAAAACAAAACATCGGCATTCACTGGCGAACCGCAGCACCATACATCTTTACGCTCATTTTCTTTATTTTGTTTGCCAATATTTCGGGAATTTTTGGACTAATTACACCAACTGCCTTTACCGCAATTACAGTGCCGCTGACCCTGTTTTCACTATATTGCAAACATCGAATTGGACTAAAGTCAAGAAAAGCCAAACACTTTAAAGGTTTGTTTGAACCGGTTTCTATTATGTTTCCAATTAACCTGCTTTCTGAGTTCACGCCCATTCTTTCAATGAGTTTTCGTTTATTTGGAAATATAGTGAGTGGCGGAACTCTGCTTTCTTTAGTCTACTCACTACTAGGCGGTCTTTCTCCGTTTGTCACGCCAATTATGCATTTTATCTTTGATATTCTGTTTGGCTGCATTCAAACTTTGGTGTTTGTGCTACTTACAGTTATTGCGATTTCTCAAAAAATCGAAGAGACAGATAAATATGAAAACACAGATGAAAACTTTTTACTAGAGTATAATTTAGTATACAAAAACGCAAAAAATTAAAATTAGGAGGATATATTTTATGGACACAATTTTAAACTTAATTGCTAACTTAAACTTAATGCAAGTTGTAGGTTCACTTGCCTATATTGGCGCAGGTATTGCCGTATTTACTGGTTTTGCAACTTCTATTGGACAAGGTTTAATTGGTATGAAAGCCGTTGAAGGGGTTGCCCGTCAACCAGAGGCTTCAAACAAAATTATGATTTTAATGATCATTGCCCAAACCGTCGTTGAAACTTCTGCTATCTACGGTATGGTTGTTGCTTTTACTTTAGCAAGTAAATAAGCACCCATTTAGTTCGCTTTTTTAAAAATGACTATTTACACAGATATTTCTAAAAACATCGTAAAGACCGTGGAAAAAGGTCTTTACTCAATGTTTTCAGATTGGTCTATTATTGTCTATCAATTAACTGCGCTGTTTATTTTTTATCTAATAGTGCGTTTTTTCTTTTGGAAAAAAATCACAAAGTTTTTAGATGAGCACAGAATGCAGGAAATTAAAGAAAAACAAGAAGCGAATAGAGCACAAGAAGAAATCAAAGCCTTAAAGGCAGAAATTAGTCAAAAGTATTTATCTGCCCGCGATGACATCGAACAGATGAGAGACACTTTAATTAAAGACGCCCAATTAGAACGCGACGAAATTTTGGCTAAAGCTAAAAAAACCGCAGAACGACGACTTGCTAAACTAGACAACGAAATTGAGGCTGAAATTAAAGAAAAAGAAGCCGAAATCAAACAAGCGATTAAAGCGATTTCCTACAAGGCCACTAAGTTAATTGTCAAAAAAGAAATCGATAAAAACTTATACGAAAACGAACTTGATCTTTTAATCGAAACTGAACTTGAAAATGCAAAAAAATAATTACACCAAATACGCACACGCCTATTTTAATTTTGTTAAAGACAAAATTTCACAAAAGGTTTTAATTGAAGAACTCCACACTTTTAAAAATATTTATGCCAAAAGCCCTGAGTTAATTTCAGCGCTGGCATATGGCCGCATAGACGCAGAAAGAGTTCTTGCTCAGTTCAGTAAAGAAACTCAAAGTTTTGTAAAAATTTTAATTAAAGACAAAGCAATTTTGTCAATTGACAAAATTTATGCGGAGTTTATGCGCCTTCAAAACATTGAAAGAAATCAAGCGTATGTAACTATTTCTTCGCCTAAAAAACTAACAGATACACAAATTAAAACTCTAACATCTGAACTTAAAAAAATTATTCAAGGCAAGGCCTTAATTTTAAGACAAGAAATCAATCCAAAACTAATAGATGGCCTCAAGATTGATTATGCTGGCTGTAGCCTGGACTTGTCTGTTTTAACCAAATTAAGAGAAATGTTTAGATAAAGAAAGGAAACAAAATGGCTTTAGATATCAAAAAACTGCAAACTCAAATTGAAGAAGAGCTGAAGGCTCAACAAAACGAAAGCCAGTTCCAAGAAGTCGGCTATATTTTGACAGTTGGTGATGGAATATGTTTTTGCTATGGACTTAAAAACGCTATGATGGGCGAAAAAGTTGTATTTAACAGTTCTTGTTTTGGAGTAATTTTTAACTTAGAAGTTGATAAAGTCGGAATTATTTTACTAGGGGATATTTTTTCAATTAAGGAAGGTGACGAGTGTAGGCTAACCGGCAAAATCTTTGAAGTGCCAGTTGGCGAGGCCTTACTTGGACGCGTGGTTGACCCACTGGGAGAACCTCAAGACGGACTTGAAAAAATTATTACTTCAGAAACTCTGCCAATTGAAAGGCCTGCGCACGCCGTGATGGAACGAGACCACGTCAACGAACCACTGCTTACAGGCATCGGAATGATAGATGCCTTGATTCCGATTGGCAAAGGCCAAAGAGAGTTAATTATTGGTGACCGTCAAACCGGCAAAACTTCTATTGCTATTGACACAATTTTAAACCAACAGGGTAAAAATGTAATATGTGTCTACACAGCAATTGGCCAAAAACAACAAACTGTTGCGCAAATTAGAAAAACTTTAGAAGAACACAACGCACTTGACTACACAATTATTGTCTCGGCTCCTGCCCACAAAGAAGGAACCCTTCAGTATTTGGCTCCGTTTTCAGCCTGCTCTATGGCTGAATACTTCGCTGAACGTGGACGCGATGTTTTAATAGTTTACGACGACCTTTCTAAGCACGCCGTGGCTTACCGCGAACTTTCGCTACTACTTAAACGCCCACCTGGCCGCGAGGCTTTTCCTGGAGACATATTTTACCT
>CAUTRH010000046.1:0-4770 GCA_963540905.1 uncultured Acholeplasmataceae bacterium
AAAATATCGTCACACGCTCGGTGAGTGTTCTCAGTTGCAACTCCGTATTTAGCAATAGCATTTTTTAATTTCCAAGGAAAGCCGTTAAAATCACGGTAAAGCGCAATTACGTCTAAAACATCGTTTTCAAGACGGTAATCTGGCTCAAACAGACAAATAAAGCGATGCAAGAAATTCAGGTCAAAGTTCACGTTGTAGCCAATTAAAATCGGCTCGTCTTTAAGCAGTTCTTTGATTTCTTTATAAGCCTCGACTTTGGTCACTCCGCTTTCGTTTATCATTTCTTGGGTGATATGAGTAAGTTCGGTAATAATTTCGGGAATTGGTTCTTTGTTTTGAATTAAAAGGTCAACTCTTTTAACTTCTTTGTAGTCTTTGCCAGATTTTTCAAGCAAAATCGCCCCAAACTCAATAATTTCTTTTTTAAAAGAGTCAAGGCCAGTGGTCTCCAAGTCAAACAATAGTATTTTTTTGTGTTTTAAATCCATTTTTCAATCCTCCATAATAAAAAAATTAAAAACATCTTGAATATTTCTAGTGTCGTATTTAAATAAATAGTCAAAGTCAGCAAGTTTCTGCATTTTATTTACTAGGTAAGTTTCAGGAAAAGCTTTGGCTTCTTTTAAGATAAGTGCGGCTCTTGTGTTTGATACAAAAGCAGAGGCACTCAGTGTTTCAACTGGGTTTGGAGAAGAACATGCTTGCTTTGCTAAGTATAGGTTTAAATAGGCCAAATATATTAACTTATTTAAGTGAGTCAAAGAAACGCCGGCACTCACAAACTCATTAAACAAAGAAATGGCTTGTTTCTTTTCCTTGTTTAAAATTAGTTTAATTAAAGTAAAAACATCTTTAGTTTCTGTTTTTAAGTTAAGCGCTTGAATTATTTCGGTTTCTGCTAAATTAGCGCTTATTGCTAACTTAACTTTGTTTAGTTCAGATAAAAACAAGTCGTAATCAGTTAAAAAAATAGTTTTCAGACTTTCAACTAAACTAACAAATTTACCAGGTTCTTTAATTTCTTTTTTGATAATTTCTGTAAATTCGCTTAAAGGAATTTCAGAGAAATCAAAGTACTCAGCAACTAACATAATTTTATTTAAATTAGGATTAGTAAAATCAACTTTATCTAAAATCAAGTACAAATTAACTTTAGTGCTTTCTTTGACTAAGTTTAGGCATTTTACAAGGTCTGATGTGTTTTTTTCACTTCTAAGCAACTGCTATAAGTTAGTCAAAACTAGGTTTTTTTGACTCAAAATTAAGCCAACTGTTAGGCATTCGTTGGTGATTTCAGATATCGTGCACTCAGCTAAATCAAGAAAAATAAAATCAGATTCTATTGATTTTTTAACCTCTTTAATTCTTTTTAAAGAATAGGCAAGAGACTGGTTTTTAATGACGTAATTCACATATAAAGTATAGCATTTAAGCGCTAGTTTGAGATAGACTTAATTTAAATTTAAGTTGATTTTGTATCTCTAAAAACACTTTACTTTAAGTCTTTTTCAAATATTAAATTTTCATTTGGCGAGAAAAGATTAAATTGTGTTTAATATTGTTAGATTAACATGTGTACCAAACATTTTAAGCAAGTTTTAATAGCAAAATATTAAATTAAATATCGTTTAATTGGTTTAAAAAACTTTTATTTTACTTATAAATTAGCTATAATTAAATCAGTTCGTAAAGGAGCAAAATGAAAAAAATCTTATCGCTAATTATGCTATTTACCTTTATTTTTACACTTGCCTCTTGTGTTAATCCAAAAGACAAAGCGTTTCTTGGAATGGAGGCGCCTTTTGGTAAAAGTAAAGTAGTTAAATCAAGTTTTAATTTACCACAAGAAATTCAGGGTGTAAAAATCAAATGGACCCTTAAATACATTCCTAAAAAGAATGAAAAAGGTGCATCTGAGATTTCTGGGGCTACTGTTAAAATTGTCAGAAACGAAATTGACCAAAAATATGAACTGATTGCCAAAAATGAACGTGGCAAAACAGTTTCATTTGACTTTACAGTTCCGGCTCTTGACAAAGTTAAAAAACTAGAAGTTAGTTTCTTTAACAAAGCGGGCAGTTTAATTCAAAAAGTTGAGTACACTAAAAACGAAATAATTCAAAAAGCGTTTACTAATGTGCAACTCGGCTTATCTCAAGATGAGGAGTTTGTGGGTTGGAGCAATTCAAAAAACAGTCAAACTGCTTTAGATACAATTAAGGCTACTCAAGAAAACCAAAGTCTATATCCAGTTTACCGTCTAAAAGAAAATGCAAAAAAAATTACAATTAACTTCTTTGACAAAAAAGGTAACTTAATTGAAGCCATTGAGCACAACTTTGGCCAAAGTATTTCAAAAACCTTTTCTGATAAACAACTTGGACTTGGCCAAGACGAAGAGTTTTTAGGATGGACTCCTTTTAAAGGAGAGGCTGCTGTTCCTGATTTGAAAGCTACCAAAGAAAACAAAAACCTGTATCCTGCCTACCGCCAAAAAGAAAATCAAGGTCCAACTAAAAAAATCACTATTAACTTCTTTGACAAAACAGGTGATTTAATTGAAGCAATTGAGTACACCGAAGGCGAACAAATCTATCAAGGTTTTTCATACTCTCAACTAAAACTTGCAAGCGACGAGAAACTCATCGGTTGGACTAACCAAAAAGGCGGCACTACTCCGCTTTCTTCGCTTGAGGCCAAAAAAGAAAATAAAAACCTGTATCCTGTAATTCAAAAACAAACTAAACCAGATCCTGGCGCTACTGCTGAAATTCCTGAAGACCCAGAAGGAGAAGGTAAAGGCGACTTAGAGCAGGCAAAGGAACCTAAAACTAAAGTAGATTTATCTGGAGTTGAAAAAAATCCAGCAACTCCTGGCTTTACACCAAAGTCAACTCAAGAAAAAGACATTAGACACACTTCTAAAAATAAAAAACTAGGAGTTAAACCCTTAAAGGCTGTTGAAGTTGAAAATGAAGTTTACTACACAACTTTGGAAAACTTCTTTAAATCCCTTGGCAACTTAGTTGACTACCACAAAGCATACAAAGACCAAAAAGACCAAGAAGGCAGAGTTTACACCTTAAAAAAACGTATTGAAAAAGCACAAAACGGACATATTTACTCACTTAAACTAATTCAAGAGTTTGAGTTTACTTCAACCCCTACTGGCGTTGAAAAAGTTGAAAACTATACTTTAACTAGTGAAATTTACTACGATGTTTTAAGTGGTAAGTTAACTATTTCTAAAGTTTCTTTACTTGACGATATTTTTTCAGAAGAAGAAGGCGATTTTGTTTCTTTTTCAGACTACCGCTTCAGAGGTAGAATTGAGTCTAGACCAGATAAAGAAAAAGGCCGTATTTTTGATTTAAAGAAATACCAACTAATGGGCTGGCAACAAAACGGAAAAGAACCTGTGCTACCAGTTTCTGTGCTTTCCATGATAGTACACGAAAAAAGTGGATTTGCAACTTACTGGACAGGCTATGAAATCCGCACTAACGAATTTGGAAGTGACGGAGACAAATCAATTGACCCAGAAGATGCAAATGAAAATGATGGTAAGTTCTATCCACATGCAGACGACGAAGAGGAAGAAAAAGTACCAAAATCTGTCTATTCACTTTGGTTTAAATCAATTAACTTCTTTGTCTCTGAATACTACTGGGCAATTGACCGAAAAGAAAAACTGATAGATTCAATCAATAAAAATAAAGAAAATCTGTTAACTGAAAACTCAACTGATTACTATCAAACACTAAACCAACTATTGGAAGACACAGAAGACTTCCACTCAGAACTATTCGCACTTGCCTCTGCTTTTCTTTATGTCAGCGGTAATCGCCAGTATGACAACGAAAATAAACAAAAAATAAAGGAATTGAAAAACGCATTAGCAGAAAAAGCAAATAAAGAAATTGAAATTTCAAATGACGGCAAAACTGCTATTATTAACTTAACTCATATCAACTATGAAAACGAAAACGACAAAAGTATTTTAGACAAATACTTAGAACTAACTAAAAAGATTAAAAAAGATTACCCAACTGTGGAAAACTTGGTTATCAACCTTGCAATTAACGGCGGTGGTGATGTTTACGCTGCTGTTGAGTTTGTGGCAGCCTTAGCCGGTCCAAATAAAGAAATTTTTTACAGTGAATATAATGCAGCAACTTACAAAACTGACACAACTTACGTGAGAACCACTTTAAAAGACACTGAACTTCCTAAGTTCAAGCGTTCTTTTTTACAAACTAGTGTTGGTTCGTTTTCATCGGCTTCCATGATTGCAGGTATAGTTCGTGATAACAAAATCATGCCAGTAATTGGCACTAAAACCGGAGGTGGTGCGTCTAGTACCACTCAGGCTTACTTGCCATGCGGTTCTGTTGTTGACTACTCTTCTGACAGCGTGTATTTAACTGCCAAAAAAACAGTAGAGGCTGCGCACCGCGAGGCTGAGTTTGGAGTTGAACCTAACTACAACTATGGCTTTACTGAAGACTACGACAACATCGCAAACTTCTTTAATCCAAATTATGTTGCCCAAAAACTAGCTGAGTTTAACTTAATTGGTTAATTAGATAAACAAAACAAAAAAGCACATTTAAATAAATTTTGATGAGCTTTTTTAGTCTTGTTTTGCATAAGTTTTAAATTGAATTTATAATATAATTAGAAGTTGTTTTGGAAAAAGAGGTACAGAATGGCTAGAAAAATAAGTGTTTTAATTGTTTTTTTACTAAGTGGTTTCATGCTTTTTTCATG
>CAUTRH010000047.1:0-4683 GCA_963540905.1 uncultured Acholeplasmataceae bacterium
GGATAGAGCAATAGCCTTCTAAGCTATCGGTCGGGGGTTCGAATCCCTTCTGCATCGCCATTTGACTTTTAAAAACTCTGGTCATCCAGAGTTTTTTATTTTTAGCAAGTTAAAAAACCCATTTAAACCAAGTTAGTTTAAATGGGTTTAAGTTTTTTAAAGTCTTAGGCTAGAGCCTTAATTCTAAATCTGCCTTTGAAAGAAGAGATGTGTTTAAAGGTAATAAAGGCTTTCGGGTCAATTTTAAATATTAAGTCAATTAGTTTTTGTTCTTCAAACTGATAAAAAACAGTTAGCAGGACTGACTTGTCTTGGAAACTGTATCCGCCCTTGGCGTCAATTAAAGTAACTCCGTGTTTAAGTTCTTTTATCAAAGTTTGCGAAAGTTCTGTTTCTTTAGTTGTGACAATCAAGGCCTCTACTAAGTTATAAGAATTGTGAATTTTGTCCATCACAACCATTGAAATTAGCAGTCTAATTGAAGTAAAGATAAAGACGTAAAGAGCGTATAACATCTGAGGTTTGTCTTTAAGTTGACCAATTCCTTTCAGGATTTTGCCATCAGGCCCTCCGATGTTTTCAACAAATGCTTTAATTACGGAGTTAGAAGGATCTGCAAACATTGCAAAAAAACAACCTAGTGAAATAATCGTTAAGTTCATAATAGTTGAAATTTTTCCAACCGACATTTTACCTTTATTTAAAGCCAGAACTTGCCCAATTATGTCAAGACCACCAGTTGAACCTCCGTATTTAAGGGTTCCACCAGTTCCAACGCCAATAAAAATCCCACCTGCTATCGCTAAAATCAAAGGTGAAGTGGTTTTAAACAAATCAATTTGCAGAAACTTAACGCAAGTTGCTTGCAACACAATTGACACAGTTGAGTAAAACGCAAAAGTTTTTGAAACCTTAAACCAACCAAGCAATAGGATTGGAATATTTGCAACTATGATAAAGAGTGAAAGCACAGTTTTGGCGTTTTCTTGGTTTAAATTAACTTTGGCAACGTGATGCAAAAAGTCAACAATTAACTGTCCAATTCCTGGCACCCCACCTGTATACATACGAACGTAAGAAGCCTCTAGAAACCAGGCCAAACCAATTCCGTAGATAAAGGTGAAAAACACCGCCATAAAAAGACGATTGCCTTCAGGTAAAACTTTGTTTTTGATAAACTCACGTCTCTTGGTTTGTTTTTCGGTGTAAGGAATTTCAATTGGATTTAGGGTTCTGTAAAAGGTGAGTTTTTTAGATTTATTTAACTGAGTTTGCTTGTTTGTGTGTTCTATGTAGACGGGGGCTTTTTCTTTAGTTTTCATAAAACTACTCAAGGTCTTTTTTGTCTAGTCTGACAAAAAGAATTTCTGGTTTTTTAAAGACAATTTCTTTAAAAGGAGTTTTTGCAAGTACAGATGCAAGCGAGTCTTCACTAATTTCTAGCATCGCTTGAATTTTTTTAGCGGTTTCTGGAATAAACGGCAGCAAGGTGATTGAAAGTACACGAATGACTTTAAAGAGTGTAGTTAAAACTGCCATTAGTTTGCCGTGTTCTTGGTTTTTAAATAAGTTCCAAGGTTCTTCAAGGTCAATAAACTTATTAGCCAAGCGCGCTAGTTCTAAGATAGTTTTAGCAGCCTCTGCTACTTTGTATTCTTGAAATAAATTAGTTAATTTACCAGGCAGACTTTCAATGTAGGCATCAATTTCTGCAAAGTTTTTATCAAAACATGTGTAGGTTGGCCTGAATTTAGAGTCAAAGTATTTAGCCAACATTCCAAATGTTCGGTTAACTAAATTACCAAGTGTGTTGACTAACTCTGTATTGGTTTTTTCAAGCACTAAGTCATAAGTTAAGTTACCGTCGTCTTTGAAAGGAATTTCTGAAAGACAGTAAAAACGAACTTTATCTACACCAAAAGTTTTAACTAACTCATCTGCAAAAATAGTATTGCCAAGCGATTTTGACATCTTAGTTTGGTGAGTTAATACCCAAGGATGGCCAAATACTGTCTCTGGCAATTCAAGGCCAAGCGACATTAAAAAACAAGGCCAGTATACACAGTGAAAACGAGTGATGTCTTTGCCAACAATGTGAGCATTTGCTGGCCAAAGTTCACTGAACTGAGTGGTTGCTTTATCTGGGGTGTATCCAATTCCGGTAATGTAGTTGCAAAGTGCATCTAGCCAAACATAAAGCACGTGTTTTTTGTCAAAATTAACCTTTACTCCCCAGTCAAAAGAAGATCTGGTCACACAAAGGTCCAAAAGCGGTTCTTTTAAAAAAGCCAAAATTTCGTTTTTGCGACTTTCAGGCATGATAAAACGCGGATGGTCTAGAATGTGTTTAATAAGTTGGGCTTGATATTTAGAAAGAGCAAAAAAGTAAGCCTCTTCTTTCATTAAAATTGGTTTTTCACCACTTGGCAAAAGCCCGTCTACTAAGTCTTTTTCGCTAACATAAGCCTCTTCTGCTTTTGAGTAAAGACCTTCGTAAGAAGACAGGTAAATATCGCCTTTTTTAAACATCACGTCTGCTATTTTAGCAACCGCTTCAGTGTGCGTGTCATCAGTTGTCCTAACAAAATTATCGTATTCTATGTTAAGCAGTTTTAAGTTATCTTTAATGTATGCAACGATTTTATCAACATAGTCTTTTGGCGACATTTTCGCCTCGCTAGCCTTTTCTGCAATTTTTAGACCATGTTCATCAGTCCCAGTTTGAAAGTAAACATCGCGACCGGCTAGTTTGTAAAATCTAGCGATACAGTCGGTTAAAATCAATTCATACATATTACCAATATGCGGGTATGAAGAAGTATAAGGAAGTGCAGACGTTATATAAAACTTATTTGTTTTTTTCATTGATTTTAACCTCTTTATAAATTTCTGACTTAGGTTTACCAAGAGTTTTTGCTGTTAATTTAATGGCTTCCATATCAGAAAAACCTTGGCTCTGGTAGTTTAAAAATAGCTCGTTTGGAGATAAACTATTCTCTATTTTGGGCTTATCGCTACCTTTTATAATTATAACAAACTCGCCTAAATTCTGAATTTCGCTAAAGTTTTCGTCTGCTAAATCAAACCAATAGAAAGTCTCATGTAACTTAGTCAGTTCACGCGCAACCATAATTTCTCTTGACTTAAAAACAGACTTTAGTAATTCAAGGGTTTTAAGCAGTCTATGCGGAGATTCGTAAATTATTAGAGTTTCTTTTCTTTCAGTGTACTGAAATAAAGTGTTCATAGCCTCTTGTTTTTTTCTTGGCAAAAACCCAAGAAAAGTAAAAAAGTTGGTTTGGAAAGTTGAGCAAATTAGTGCTGGCACAAAAGCAACTGGACCTGGAAGCGGTACAACGTTAACTGAGTTTTCTTCTTTTACTGTTTTAATTATTTCAAAAAGCGGGTCTGAAATTCCAGGAGTTCCGGCGTCTGAGACCAAAGCAATGTTTTTACCTTCTTTAAGCATTGCAATAATTTTTTTGCTCGCTGTTTTTTCGTTGAAATTCTCGTATCTAAAAAGTGGTTTTTGAATACCAAAATGATTAAGTAAAACAAGAGTTCTTCTGGTGTCTTCACAAAACACCGCCTCAACTTCTTTTAAAACTTCAACTGCTCTAAAAGTTATGTCTTTTAAATTGCCAATTGGTGTGGGCACGATATAGAGAGTTGGAAAGTTATTTTCAAAACTAGTTTGTATCTTCATTTTAAAAACTGATCAAAAGCAACTAAGGCTGTAAGAATTTGCACGCGTACGTTGACAGGAAAATAAAAGGCTTTTGTGCGTTTTTGGACAAAATCAAATGTCGTGATTAGTTTGTTCATACTAAAACCAGCCAATTTAGCAATATGCTCTTCCTGACTTTTGAAATGCAGATTTCGCTTTAACTTAAAGTTAATCGCGTCCATTAAAAAAGTTTGAATGAGTTTTAAAAAAACACGGCCTGCGGTTCTTTCGTGTTCAACTGAAAAATATTTAGCCAAAGTTAGTGTGTATTTTTTTTCAGGGTCTAGCATTACTGAAATAAACTCTAAAAAAGGTGTTTTTAAACTATCTAAAAACACTTTGCTTTCAAAAACTTCAGGCACATCTTTAAAAAGTTCACCAGACAGCTCGTAGATTTCTTCGTCAAGAGAGGCTTGTTTGTCTATGTTTTCTTTGTTTTCATAAGTTACCGGAAAGGCTCTAGACTTAATCGTGTCTAGCACAGCATCTGGGTTCTCTGGTACCAAAAAGCCGTAAGTTGAGGTTTTTGGTTCTTCTAGAAATTTAAGTAAACTAGAGGCTTGAGCAGTATTTAGTAAATCTACACCAAACAAAACAAAAAATCTAGAGTATTGATTTAAAGAAGTGTAGTTAAAGGTGTTGGTAAACTCAAGCAAGGCTTCTTTGGTGATTTCTTCTTTGTTTAAAATAATAAGGTTGCGAGATGGTTTAAACTCAAGGGCGTTTAGTTCTGCATCTGGCATACCTTCTTGTTTTAAAATTGCTTTAATTTGAAAAAGAATATAGGAAATGTGTTGGTCTTTTTTTGCAACAGGTAAAAGCGAAAGGTGAAAAAAATGGTCTTTTTTAGTCATTTTGCACGATTCTGATATTTTTCTTAGCAAGTTCTTCCATTAAACTGTCAAAAACTTGTCTAAAAACTGTTTCAACCGCAGCCTCTGCGTTAATTTCTATGT
>CAUTRH010000048.1:0-4610 GCA_963540905.1 uncultured Acholeplasmataceae bacterium
GGAAACATTGCCATCAACTGTGCAAAACAGACCTTTGTCTTCGTAAAACTGTTCAATTGGTTTGGAGTTTTCGTGGTAAAGCGAAAGTCTTGCGCGAATTGTTGACTCTTGATCATCTGCTCGCTGCACGATATCAGATGAGCACTTATCGCATTTGCCTTCAACTTGTGGCGGCATGTTTGGAATGTGGTAAGTCTCTCCACATTTAGGACAAACTCGGCGACCAGCAAGGCGCGCTACGATTAGTTCATCGTTCGCATCTATATTTACAACTTTAGTAATTGTAAATCCAAGTTTAGCAAGGATGCGGTCAAGTTCAACGGCTTGAGCAAGATTGCGAGGGTATCCGTCTAAGATAAACCCGCCTTTAGCATCTGGTTGACTTAAACGGTCTAAAACTAGTTCGTCTGTCAAAGAATCCGGAACTAGTTCTCCGGCTGCGAGAATTGCTTTGACTTTATTACCTAGTACTGTTTCGTTTTTAATGTTTTCGCGAAACATATCCCCAGTTGAAATGTGGGGAATTGAGTAGTGAGTTTTTAAGACTTTGGCCTGTGAGCCTTTACCTCCACCAGGAGGTCCCATTAAGATAATTATCATTAACCAAAAATCCCCCTATATTGATTGCTTTCAGCGTCAGTTTCAATTTGTTTAGTAGTTTCTATAGCCACACCAACAACGATTAGTAGCGAAGTACCACCCAGAGTAATTGCTGAAGCTTCCGCGCCTTGTAGACCAAAGATAACTGCTGTTAAAATTGGCAGTGAAGAGATAATTACTAAGTAAATTGTGCCAATCACGTTGACTTTAAATAAAGTTTTGGCAATAAAGTCTTTAGTGTCTTCACCTGGACGAATTCCTGGGATATAGGCGTTTGATTTAGATAAGTTGTCAGAAATTTTTTCAGGGTCAAACTGCATAAAGGTGTAGAAAAACGAAAAAGCAATAATTAACAGAATATAGATAATGTAGCCAATTGGTCTTTGGAAGTTAAAGATTTCGTTAACCCAAAAACCGCCACCAGATGAATAGTTTTGCGTAATGAAACCAGTAATAGTTTGCGGGATACCAAGTAAGGTTGAGGCAAAAATCACGGGCATCACGTTTCCAGTGTTGACTTTAATTGGAATGTTTGAGTCAGACTGAGCCTGGCGGTTGGCGTGTTGAATTGGGATTTTACGGCTAGAGGTTTCAACGAATATTACCCCTAGAATGATAGCTATATAAAGCAGAGTAATTACCACGAAGTTGACGTAGTGTGTCCACTTGGTCGCTTCAGTGATATATTTTTTGGTCATCATACTAAACATTGAAGGAATTGAAATAATAATTCCGGCAGTAATTAGCATTGAAGAGCCATTTCCGATACCTTTTTGGGTAATCATGTCGGCGAACCAAATACAAATCGCAGTACCAGCAGCAATAGTTAGACCTATATAGATCATTGCCATGCCGATGTTGCCAGAGAAGCCTACAAAAAACTGAGTTCCGCGGCCCGCTGAGAAAGAAAGCACTAGCGAAATACCTTGGACAAAAGCAATCGCGATTGCCAGTATTCGGTTGATTTTATTAATTTTGTAGCGACCTTCTTCACCTTGTTCTTGCCATTCTTTAAAGGTAGGAACTACCATTGGCAGAAGTTGAGTGACGATAGACGCGGTAATATAGGGAGAAATTCCCATTGCCAGGAAAGAAAAGCGTTCAAGCGATCTTCCTGAAAAGTTATTTAAAATCGCAAAGAATCCAAGTCCATTTTCAAATAGGTTGCGAATTGCGTCTACATTGACCAAAGGCATTGGGATGAAAGACATCACCCTTAATGCCAAAAGTAGAGCAAGTGTAAAGATAAATCTTTGCAGAATTTGTTTATTGGATAAAATTCTTTTGACTCTATTCATTGTTAAATTGCCTCAAATGTGCCGCCAAGTTCTTGGAGTTTAGTTAAGGCAGATTTAGAGATTTGGTGAACTTTTAAAGTTAGTTTTTGACTAAGTTCTCCGTTTAGGACTTTAACTGCTTTAAAAGGTTTAGAAATAAGACCTTTTTCTAAAAGCAAGTCAACTGTAACTACAGTTTCTGGCTCAAAGCAGTTTAAAGCAGAAAGTGAAACGATTGCGTTTTTAGTTTGGTTAAGTGAGTGAAAACCACGTTTTGGCAAACGTTGAAATAGTGGTAACTGTCCACCTTCAAAGCCTGGGCGAGTGCCACCACCTGAACGTGCGTTTTGACCTTTGTGACCTTTACCAGAGGTTTTTCCAGTACCTGAGCCAATTCCACGGCCTAGTCGTTTCTTGTCTGGACGTGGGCGTAAGTTTTTAAGTTCATTTAGCATAAACAAAGGCCTCCTTATTTAGCTTCCTTGACTTCAACCAAGTGAGCAATAGTTTTAATTTTGCCTTGGTTTACAGCGTTATCTTCTAAAACCACTTCGTCGTTGATGCGCTTTAGGCCCAAAGTTTCGGCAGTTTTAACTTGACGTGGTAAACGTCCGATTAAAGAACGTTTTAGCACAACTTTTAGTTTCATAGGCTTTTTACCTCCACGCCACGTAGACGAGCGATTTCTTCTTTAGTTTTAAGTAGTTTAAAACCTTCAAAAGTTGCTCTAATCATGTTAATAGGTGTGCGAGAACCAAGGGATTTAGACAAGATGTTTGAAACTCCTGTCAGCTCGCAAACCGCACGAACCGCACCACCGGCAACAATTCCGGTACCATCTGAGGCTGGTCTTAAAACAACGTGGCCAGATCCGTAAATTCCTTCAATGTAGTGAGGGATAGTGTTGTTAACAATTGGCACAGTTATTAGGTTTTGTTTAGCCTGTTCAATCGCTTTTTTAATTGCGTCTGGAACTTCGTTGGCTTTACCTGTTCCAAAACCTACTTTGCCTTTGTGGTTTCCAACAACTACAAGGGCTGAAAAGCGGAACCGACGACCACCTTTAACGACTTTAGTAACGCGGCCAATATGAACGACTTTTTCGTCAAATTCTTTTTCTTCTTTTTCAAATTTATCGTACATAATTTACTCCTTTAAAACTCAAGTCCAGCAGTTCTAGCGGCTTCAGCAAGGGCTTTAACACGACCTGCGTATAGATAACCTGAGCGGTCAAAAACAACTGCTTTGATTTTAGCTTTAAGTGCTTTTTTGGCAATTGCTGTACCAAGGGCTTCAGCTGCCGCTAAGTTTTTGCCAAGTTTTAGTTCTTTGGTGTTAGCAGCAACTAGAGTGTGGCCTTTTGTGTCGTCAATAATTTGGACGTAGATGTGGGTATTTGAACGGTATAAAGATAAGCGAGGACGAGCAGTAGTACCTGAAACTGATTTTCTGACACGTTCGTGTCTTGACAAGCGAGATTCGTTTTTGGAAATTTTTAAAATCATGGGCGTCCTCCTTATTTAGCGGTTTTTCCGGCTTTTTGGCGAACGTGTTCACCTGTATAGCGGATACCTTTTCCTTTATATGGTTCTGGTTTTTTAAGTATGCGTACGCGCGCTGCAAACTCACCAACTAGTTCCTTGTCAATACCTTTGATAATGATTTTAACAGGGCTAGGAGTTTCACACACTAAGCCTTTTGGCACTTCAACTTCTACAGGATGAGAAAACCCAAGGGCTAAGGTTAGTTTACCGTTAACTGAGTTTGCTTTATAACCAACACCAATGATGTCAAGTTCTTTTTGAAAAGGTTGATACACGCCTTGTACCATGTTGGCAAGTAGTGCACGAGTTGTACCGTGTAGTTGTTTAGTGGTTTTTTCGTCGTTTGGACGAGTAATTTGGATTTCTTGTTCAGTTTGAGTGATTTTAAGGATTGGTGAAAATTGTTTTGTAAGTTCACCATGTGGACCTTTTACCACTGTGTAGTTTTCAGGAGAGACTGAAACTGTCACGCCTTGCGGAACTAAGATAGTTTTATTTCCAATTCTAGACATAGACTTTAGTTCCTCCTACCACACATAGCAAAGAACTTCGCCACCTAGACCTGCTTTTCTAGCCTGTCTGTCTGACATAATGCCTTTAGAGGTTGAAATTACTGCAATTCCAAGTCCATTAAAGACACGTGGTAGTTCTTCTTTGCTTGAGTATACTCTTAGACCTGGTTTAGAGACACGGCGAAGTCCGTGAATTACAAGTTCCTTGTCTTCTGAGTATTTTAGTTCAACGTTCATGTTTTTAGCCACGCCTTCTTGAAAAACAGCGTAAGAAGCGATAAAACCTTCTGATTTTAAGACTTTTAAGATACGTTCTTTTTCAGTAGAATGTGGAACATTTACGCTTAATTTGTGTTGTCTGTTCGCATTACGAATGCGAGTTAACATATCTGCAATTGTATCTGATACCATAAATGCCTCCTTCTACCAGCTGGCTTTTTTTACGCCGGGCAGTAGTCCTGCTGCTGCCATTTTGCGAAAGTTGTTACGAGAAATTCCAAATTTACGAATGAAACCGTGTGGACGACCGTCAATTTGGCAACGGTTGCGGTAACGGCAAAGCGATGCGTTTCTTGGCAATTTTTGTAGTGCTAAATAGTCTTTATTAGCCTTTAGTTCGCGAGCACGTTCTTGATAGCGTAGATAGACTTCTAGTTTTTTGTTATTTGCATTAATTT
>CAUTRH010000049.1:0-4598 GCA_963540905.1 uncultured Acholeplasmataceae bacterium
CGTTTTCTAACGATGAACTTGAACTTGCTAAAAATGAAGAGTTTATAGGTTGGGAAACCTCTTTATCTGGAACTCTGATTTCTGACCTTAAAGCAAGACCAGAAAATCGTAGTTTATATCCAGTTTATCGCCTTAAATCGCCAAGTACCACTAAATATGAAATTAAACGCCACTTTGAAAAAGTAGACGAAACTGGTTTTGATATAGAAAGCAAAATTGTTTCTGGTGTTCAACCTGGTAAAGAAGTTCAACTATCTTCAGATAAACTAGGTGTCCAAATGGCTTTGAGTTAGATCTTGCAAACTCTGTTACTAAACAAACTGTTGCTGCTGATGGTTCTACTGTTTTTAATCTATATTTTAAAAGAAAAACCTACAAAGTTACTTTTGACTTTAATGGCGGTATGTTAGATGGACAAACTAAAAAAGAAGTAAATTACAAGTTTGGACAAAACTTAAGAGACATAGCCTATCCTACCAAAATAGATCCAACTGGTGTAAAGAAATACACTTTCCAAGGTTGGTTAAATCAAGCAACTGGCCAACTAGTTGACTTTACTCAAGATAACTTAGTTGAAGCAGATATTAACTTGGTTGCTAAGTGGGAAGAACTTGACATCACTAAAAAAGTTTATTTAAACTTAGTTTATGAAGGTTTAAGAAACTCAGTTGATTCTGAAAACGAAATTGAATTGCCAAATCAAAAGAAAATTGGTACTTTAGTTTCAGCAAATGACCAAGATATTAAAGCAGCAATTGCTGATTTTCGTTTAAGTCATCCCCATCCTTTTCACAAAATTAGTTTTGACCAAGCAAAATCAATTTCAAGTTTACATGTTGAAGCCAACAGCAAAAAGCAAACTATTAAACTATACTTTAAAGCAAGAACCTATACTATTAGTTTTAACCTAACTGAAGATGGTTTAGACCAAAACACAATCGCCCCTATTTTAAAACAAACAATTACGCTTAAATATACCAATAATTTAAGCCAAGATATTTATGAAAAACTGCTAACTATCAAGAAATTAAGTACCCTAACTAAAGATTTTGTGCTAGAAAAGCTGATTGTTGAAGAATCTGGCAATGAGTTTAATCCAAATACTGATTACAACGCCAACATCACAATAAAACCTGTTTTTAAAGAAAAAGATGTTTTTGTTTCTATAACTCCGCGCGTACAAAGCGCAGACCTTGGAAAAACTGACTCCCCTACTTGGCCGGTTCAAAATGCTAAAGTAGGAGAAGTTTTTAACTTCAGACCAAACACAAACATCAAATATGAATACAAGTTTTTGGGTTGGACAGACAAAGAAGGCGGCTCTGTTAAAAATATCTTAATAACTCGCCAAACTAAAGAAGTTTTTGCTGTATTAGCACCAGAAGAGCGTGCAGATTACCAAGTTATTCACTACCTTGAAAAACAAGGCGAATCTAGTACTTTAGATGGTCAATACGACGAAATTATTGAAAATAAAAGCAATCAGTTAGTCAAAGACAAGGCTAACTATACTCCTTACACAGGTCCAGATAAGGATATTTATGAAATTGATGACACAAAACCTGCTAAGTTAGTCGCAGATTTAGTTCCAGGTTCTACTGACACTAAAGTCTATAGATATTATAGACTAAAAACCACTAAGGTAAATTTTGTTGCAGATTCTGGTATTCAATCAATTTCTCCAACATCAGTACTAGTCAAACGAACAAGGCAAATTGTATTGCCAAATTACATAGTTAAAGATACTCATAATTTTTTAGGTTGGAGTAATGTGCAAAGCGGAGCAATTCAAACTAAGTTTATTGCAACTGGCGAAGTTCAGTCAATCTACGCAGTAACTGATTATCAAGACAGAGAGATCACTTACACTATCCGAAAAGAACAGCCAAACGCAACTTTTTTAGAAACCGAAGAAAAGAAAACCGGGAAAATTGCGTCAACTCATACAGTTAGTTATCAAAATCCAGATACCACAGTTTATCAAGAACCTACTTATAGTGTTGAAAAACTTACGGTTAATGCAGATAAAACACAAAATAAGGTAACTGTAACCATTCTTAGAAAACATTATACTGTGACCTTTGAGGCTAGAAACTTTCCAACTACTCTTACAAGTAAAATCGTCATACATGGCGGTGTAATTGGCGAAATTAACTACCCATCAATAAACGAACAAGGTTTCCTTATTAGAGAACTGCACCTTGATGGCAAAGAAATGCCTAAAGCAGATGTTGAAAATTTTGTTGTTGTAAAAGAGCACAACGTTACTGTATATTTTGGTAAACCTGCAAATAAACTCGGTAAATATCCGCAAACAAAAGTAGAACATCCTGTTGGAATTCACAAAATTGAAGACAAAACTCATAGACTTAAGTTTAATTCAAAAGGCAAAGACTACACCATGGAGTTTACTCGTAGTTACTGGCAAGACGCAAATGGTGTTAAATACGAAAAATACTATGGTAAGTATTTTCAACTTGAAACTGTTTGGTTTTTTAAAATTCCTGAACAAAACACTTGGTTTACAGAAAAAATCTTAGATTTTTCTCCATTCAACATTTTTTACACCGGATATCAAGATAACTCAAAACCAGAGAACTCTATTTTTAATGCATTGGTTAATGATATCGGAGAAGTTTTAGGCAGTGAAGTTCACATGCCAACTTATGATGATGAAGATTTTTCAGTTAAACCTGCTTTAGACAAAGGCAAACAAGCAGAGCTTAAAAAAGAATCTACAGATTTTGCCAAAGCAGTTTTAGGTAATTACACTGGATTTGGTAAGTATTACCGAAATGTTGACTTTACGCCTTTTACTGAACCTGGTCATCAGATGCCTTATTTCAATGATTTTAGACATCAGTGGTGGTGGCTTGGTACAGAACTCCCTCGTTCTAACCCAAGCGCGCAAAACATCGTGAACGATGGCGACCTTGACTGGAACAATGTTCACGCTGTTTTAGGTGTAGTTGTTTGTGCTAGATTTTAATAAATTTCTAAATTAGCAATCAATATATTTACAAATAAACTAACCAGTTTTGTTTACCCCTTTTATGTAGCATAAAGCATAAAAATAATTTAAAATATGTTTAATAACTAAATTGCTTTCTAAACAATTTACGGAGTTTAACTATGTTTAAAGACTTACTTTATAAAAAAGTTAATAAAGCGCAAATTCTTGAAGAACTTACAGAAATGCACGGTTTTGACTTGTCTGTTTTGTTTACCGAATTAAAAGAGACGGAGCGCAGACAAGTTCTTAAACTAATTGACAGCAAAACTATTGCTGTGTTTTTTGCATACCTGACTAACGAAAACGCTTTATTTGTGCTAAGCGAACTAACTAACTTAAAAAAAATAGAAGTCTTAAACGAACAAAGTTTAGATGATTTAGTTGACTTTATTAAGTTTCTCCAAAAAGAAAAAGAAGATGAATACAACGAAATAAGTACTAAGTTAACCAACTATAAAGAAATTTCTAATTTACTACAATACCGAGAAGATAAAACAGGTTCTTACATGTCTAAAGACGCACTTGTTGTTTTTGACACAATGGATGTCAAAGTAGCAACTAGACAAGTAATTGAACACGCTCAAGACGCAGAAAGTATCTCCAGCCTAATAGTTACTTCTGAAAACGGAGTTTTTAAAGGCATGCTTTCTTTAAAAACTTTAGTCAAAACTCGCTCGCCTAAACAGGTCAGCGAGTTAATTGAACCGACTGAAGTGGTTTATGACACCGACAATATTGAGGAGTCTGCAGCAACTTTAAACAACACAGGTAAGTTTCAAATTCCGGTAATTTCCAAAGGCGGTATATTTTTAGGAGTTTTAAACCTAGACGATATTTTAGATGTTGTTAGAACCGAGGCCGACAAAGACATTGCACAACTTTCTTTACTTTCGGCAAAATCCCTAAATCGCCGCAAAATTTTTGCACAAGCTATCACTCGCCTACCTTGGTTAATTCTTTTAATATTACTTTCAATTCCTCTTTCTTTTGTTACTTCGGTATTTGAACCAAAAGTCTCTAAATTTGCCTATATCGCAATAATTACGGCCATTCAACCCTTAATCTTGGGATGTCCTGGCAACGTGTCTTCCCAAATACTTTCAGGTTCTTTAGTTAGACTTTCTCGCTTTGGTAAAATCGACAAAGAATCGTTTTTAGAAGAGTTTAAAGCAGGATTGTATACTGCTTTAACTGTCTCTGCTTTGATTTTTATGTTTTCTTTCCTCTTTATTTTAAGTTACAAAAATGCAATTCCAAAAACCGTTTCAATCTACCGAGTTTCTGCAATCTACGCCTTTATTAACTCACTAACTTTACTAGTTGTGTTAATGTTATCGCCTCTTATTGCGATGTTAATTCCGATGTTTTTCAAAAAAATTAAAATTAACCCAGCGTCTGCCGCTGGCCCAATTATTACCACAGTTTGCGATACTTTGGCGCTAGTTGCACACTTTACTTTAACTTTAGCGTTAGTGGCTGCCTTTAAATTACCGCTGCCTACTTTGGGTTAAAAAAGAGGTTACTTGTTATGTTTTGTGAAAATAAAGAATTTGATTTTAAACAAATTAGTAAGTCTCTTAAAACC
>CAUTRH010000050.1:0-4585 GCA_963540905.1 uncultured Acholeplasmataceae bacterium
GTAGATTTTCTTAGTTTTGGTAGAAAGTTTAGAAAGTGGAGGATTAGCAATATATAGATTTCCATGTTCAATTAACGGTTTCATAAATCTAAAGAAGAAAGTTAAAAGCAAGATTTGGATGTGTGCACCGTCTGTATCGGCATCGGTCATGATAATAACTTTACCGTAGTTTGATTTTTTTAAGTCAAACTTACTTCCAAAGTCAGCGCCAATTGCGTGAATTATGTTCAAAATTTCTTCGTTTTTAAGAATTTGGTCAACATTGGCTTTCTCGGTATTCAAAACTTTACCGCGCAGCGGCAAAATGGCCTGAAATTGACGGTTGCGCCCTTGTTTTGCAGAACCTCCCGCTGAGTCTCCTTCCACCAAGAAAAGCTCGCGTTCTTCTGCCTTTTTAGAAAGAGCAGGGGTTAGTTTTCCCGAAAGTACATAGTCTTTTTTGGCAGAAGTTTTGCCTTGTCTGGCCTGTTCTCTTGCTTTTCTTGCGGCAATTCTGGCTTTTTTGGCAAGTAGTGCTTTGTTTAGCAGCGTTTCTGAAAGTTTTTTGTTTTCTTCTAAAAAGTAACTTAGTTTTTCATAAACTACTTGGTCAACTGCGGCTCTAGCCTCAGGAGTTCCGAGTTTTGCCTTAGTTTGTCCTTCAAATTGCAGAAGTTTTTCTGGGACTTTTAAAGAAATGACGGCAATCAAACCTTCTCTTAAATCAACTCCGTCTAGGTTTTCGTCTTTTTCTTTTAAAAAGTTGTATTTACGAGCATATTCGTTAAAAGCCCAAGTAAAGGCAGTTTTAAAACCAATTTCGTGAGTTCCGCCATCTTTGGTACGGATATTGTTGACAAAAGAAATGATGTTTTCCGAATAAGTTTCAAAATACATAAAAGCACAATCTATTTCAATTGGCAAATTGCAGTTTTCAGAAAAATGTTCACCTGCAAAAGTTTTGATTTGACCAAGTGGTTTTTTAGAACCTGCTAGCAATTGAACGTATTCTTTAATTCCGTTTTCGTATTCAAACTCTTCGCGTTTTTTTGAGCGTTCATCAATTAAAACTACTTTTAGACCTTTGATTAAAAAGGCAGCCTCGCGTACGCGTTCGCGAATTGTTTCGTAGACAAAAGTAGTAGTTTGAAAAATTTTAGAATCTGGCCAAAACTCAATTTTAGTCCCAGTTCTGCGGGTATCTCCGATTATTTGGTCTTTTTGAATTTTAGAGCCGCCTTCTGAGTAGGTTTGCTGACAAATTTTGCCGTCTCTGGCAGAAGTGACTGTGAACTCAGAAGAAAGTCCGTTTACAACGGCACCACCAAGACCATGCAGACCCCCCGATACTTTGTAGCCTGAGTCTGAGAATTTACCACCAGCGTGTAGAGTTGTAAAAATAAGTTGCAGTGTAGAGACACCAGACTCGTGTTTTTTATAAGGAATTCCACGACCTTCATCTTCCACGCAAATTGAGTTGTCTTTACGGACAGTTAAAGTAATGATATTGCCAAACCCAGATAAAGCCTCATCAACTGCGTTGTCAAAAATTTCCCAAACTAAGTGATGTAGACCCCTTGAGTCAGTTGAACCAATGTACATACCAGGGCGCTTGCGAACAGCCTCAAGACCTTTTAAAACTTGTATGAATTCTTTAAATTTGCCATTAATTTCCTCTTTATATGCGTATTTTTTAATAAATTGCGTGAATATAGGGGAATAAAAATGCACGCAGATACGAAAATATTTTAACATTTAAACCTTGGTTTTGCAATTGAAAAATAGCGTTTTAAAACAAAAAAATATTATCAAAAATACGAAAAAACAGAGCGGTATTCTGTGTTTGTAAACACCAAATGGTCAAGCAGTTTAATGTCTAAATGTCGTAGAATTTCTGTACAAACTTCAGTAGTCTTGATGTCAGTTTCACTAGGTTCTGGGTCTTGACTTGGGTGGTTGTGTATCAAAACTACTTGGTTTGATTTAAAGTGATTTGCAAGTAAAATGATTTCTCTAAGCGGAATTTTTAAGTTATTTGCACTTTTGCCTGCAAACATTTTTTTACCCAAAACTCTAAGTTTACTGTCTAAAAATACACAAAGCAAATGCTCGGTTTTTTTGGCAAAAAAAGCCAAGCAAATCTTTTTTGAAAGTCTGTTTGAGATTCAAGAGGTTTTGATTTATCTATTGATTTGCTGGCAGCAAGTGTAAGAAAATCTTTTGCAGTTTTGAGTTTAAGTTTTAAAAAATTATCAATTTTTAGGTTATCTAGACTGTAGTTTGGGTGGTTGATGTCTATAGTTTTAGCAATTTTACTTGCAACTGTGAAATTATCTTTTAGGTTTTGTTCATCTTTTGCAAGCAAAATTTGAATGCTTTTAATTAGTTTTGATTCATCTTTTTTTGTCATTTTCATAATTTATCTACTCTTTTTTCTAAGTTATCTTCTGCTTTTATTCGCAAATATAGTTAGCGCTATATTTAAAATTACTTAAAAATTAACAAATTGTGCGTGTATTTTGTTATGATTTTAATGTAAATCAAAGAGGCTAAAATTCATGAAAATAGTATTTATCAGACACGGCAAAACTAAAACTAACGCTTTAAAGAAAATTCAGGGACATGTTGACACTCACCTTGACCCCAGTTGGTATTTTGAACTAAAAAATACTGCTCAGTTTTTAAAGAAAAACAAGTTAGTTCCAGACAGAGTTTTAGCCTCACCTTTTTCAAGGGCTTTTGAGACTGCTGTTTTTTTAAAGAATGAACTGAATTTAGCCCTGCCGCTAATTGCCGATGGTGATATTGTTGAGCGTGAGTTTGGGGAGTTTGACGGCATGCCAACTTCCTTAATTCCAAGTTTAAAAACTGGTCGTAATTTTGAAGACTATGAAATGCTTTTCAAAAGAGCCACTAGTTTTTTAAATAAAGCAAGCCAAATAAAAAGTGGCACACTGTTTGTTGTGTGCCACTCGCATTTTATAAAAACTATCGTCTGGATTTTAAATAAAGAAAAATGCTTTACCGCTAAATTTCAAAACGGTGGGGTAGTTGTTGTTGAAAACAACCAAATAATAGATAGTTTTGGTTTTGATATGCTTGATTAGTTTTTAACTCTGTCTTGAAAAGACCTTTTTTGTTTTGACTCAAGTTCAGCCAATCGTTTAAAGAGTTCTTTTTGCTCAGAACTTAAACCTGCAGGTGTTTGGACTTTAATTTCAATTAAGTGGTCGCCTTGACGGCCAGATCTCTTCACACCTCTGCTAGATAACTTCAAGAAAGCACCAGACTGAATGCCAGCGGGTACTACTAGGTCAATGTTGCCGTAAATGGTTTGAACATTAATATTAGCACCAAGTGCGGCTTCTGCGAAAGTCAAGGTTAAAGTTGTATAGATGTCTAGATTTTTTCGTTTAAAGAATTTAGACTCAGCCACAATAAATTCAATTAAAAGGTCACCGCTTCGTGAATTGAAAGCACCTTCGTTGCCACTTCCTTTAACCGAAAGCACGTCTCCGGTTTCAACACCACTTGGCACGTTGATAGTAATAGTATCTGTTGCCTTTACTCTAGACTGCCCTGCGCACACCCGACAAGGGTTTGTAACAGTAGTTCCAGTTCCACTACATTTTGAACATACCTTTTCTTCCTGAATTTGGCCAAATATGGAGTTTCTGATTTGATAAGTTCTACCTTGTCCTTGACATTGAGAACAAGTTGATGGTGCTGACTTGTCAAAACTACCTGTGCCCGCACACTCTGTACATTTTTTTAAGCGCTGAATTCTAATTTTAATTTGAGTACCTAGCGCGGCTTCTTCAAAACTTAGCCTATGTGTTGTGTGAATGTCAGAACCTGCAGACCCAGTTGACTGTCGGCTAGAGCCACCTCCAGTAAAGGATGGAAAAAAGTCTTTAATATCGCCAAAAAAGTCAGAAAAACCGCTGGTGAAACCTTGAAAACCAGAAAAGTCTTGGTCAGAAAACCCAGACATTGGGTCTTCTGTGCCATATTTATCGTAGTTTTGTCGTTTACTTTGGTCAGAAAGCACTTGATAAGCTTCTTGAACTTCTTTAAACTTAGTCTCTGCGTCTTTTTCTTTAGATATATCTGGGTGATATTTCTTGGCTAAAACACGGTAGGCTTTTTTTATTTCTTCGTCACTAGCGGTTTTAGAAACTCCTAAAATCTCGTAGTAATCGCGTTTAGCAGCCATTAGTTCTTGTCGCTAAAAGTAGCTTCCTTTACATCTTCTTGCTGGTTTTTGTTGTCTTCAGGTTTTGCTTGGTCTGCTGCTTGCGCACCTTGTTTAGCCTGGTATGCTTTCATTGCAATGCCTTGTGCTAGTTTTTCAAAGGCTTCTTTCTTTTCTTTAATAACTGCAAAGTTTTCAGTTTTAAGTACGTCTTCAAGGTCTTTTTTAACAGTTTCTATTTCTGCTTTTTCTTTTTCATCTACTTTGTCGCCAATGTCTTTAATTGCTTGCAGCGTTTCCGGCTTAAACACAACATCGGATTCAAAGAGCAGTACGATAGAATCATTGCTGCCGAAGAGTTCCTTAAACCGCGCATCATTCTTTTTAGCGGATTCCTGTATGCTGATAAAC
>CAUTRH010000051.1:0-4564 GCA_963540905.1 uncultured Acholeplasmataceae bacterium
ATATTGTTAATTTTTATTATGCTATCATTTTAAAGGAAAAAAATAATTTTTTATAAAGAACTAATTTAGAGGAAACTATGATTTTTTCAATTCTAGCAATAGATAAAAATAACTTAATCGGCAAAGGAAACAAATTGCCTTGGCACTACCCTTTAGACTTAAAACATTTTAAAGAAAAAACTTTTAATAAAAATGTTTTAATGGGTTTATCTACTTATACTTCACTAACTGAAGACTACAATTTTGACCTTTCCCATTTTAAAGAAGTGTATATCGCAAGTAAAGCTGTTGTTTTTAAAAACAATAATGTTAAGTTTGTTTCGGATGTTGGTGAATTTTTAAACAATTTTGCAGAAAACCTTTTTATAATTGGCGGAAAAACCTTATTTGAAGAGACTTTAAACTCTTCTGATTTAGTTTATCTTACAAAAATAAATAAAGAATACACAGGTGATGTATACCTTAATTTTGATTTTTCTGATTTCAGAGAAATCAAAGAAAATCAAAACTGCGAAGTGACTTTTTTAACTTTACTTAAAAAAACTATTCCCGTTTTTAATATTAAACGTGTTTATCTAAAAGGAATTTTAAATAGAGAAAAAACTTTTGAGTTCAGACTAAACACACCAGACAGAAAAAAATCAAAAAAGACAGTCTAATTTGCCTGAAAAGTGATAGCCACACCTTGATTTCAAAAATTGGGAAAATTCATCATTATAAAAATTGGGAAACAGCCTTAGTAAAACATTTTGACAGTGATTTTCGCTATTGTTTCAAAAATCAAAATGAAGCTCTTTTAGAACTTTCTAAATACTACACACAAGCAGATATCCAAAAATATGGTTTAGTTGCGTATGAACTTACAGAGGTTAAAAATGTATAAAGCAGTTTGTTTTGCCTATGACAAAGACGGTAGGGGTATCGTTAAATTGGACAACAAAGTAGGTTTTGTTAAAAATCTCTTAGTCGGTGAAGAGTGTATACTTACCAAAATTACAGGTAAAAAGAAATTCTTTGAAGCCGAAATTGACCACAAGGCAAATACCTTAACAAAACAATCTAAGGAAAGAGTGTCCCAGACTTACAACGGAACTTGCAATCTTTCTCACCTTTCATTTCTTGAGCAACTAAAATTTCAACAAGAAATTACTCAAAACTCATTTGAAAGAAGTGGTTTAGTTTTCCCGAAAATAGACAAATGTATTTTTTCGGAAGTTGAGACTAATTACCGCAACAAAGCAGTGCTAATCGCAAATCATGAACTTAACTACACAAGACTAGGCTATCATTTTGAAAAAAGTAATCGTTTTTGTCTGCAAGACAAAAACATACTTTACCCCACAGCTTTGAATAACTTAATTTTTAAATTAAACGATGAATTAAAAGAATGCAAGATAATACTTAAAGAAGTCGCCAAAGTTATTTTTAGAACTAATTTAGAAAATGATTTTCAAGTTACTTTTATTTTAAAAAATAATAACTTAGAAACAGTCCACGAACTTTCTAACTTAAATTCTCTTTTAGCACCAAACATATCTATTCACTACACACTAAACGGAAAAATACACATAGTTAAAGGAAGTCAGTTTATAACGCAAAAAATAGGCGACATCGTCTATCTTTTAAATGGTCTTGCTTTTTTTCAAACCAACTCCTTTATGGTTGGAAAATTTTATAGAGAAATACTTAGCAAAATAAGTTGTGAAAACTGCGTTATTGACGCGTTTTCAGGGATTTCTACAATTGGTCAATACATCGCTAAGACTGCTAAAAAAGTCTACTCAATTGAAATCAATAAAGACGCTAATAACTGTGCTAGAAAATGCATAGAACTTAATAAAATTACTAATCTAGAAATACTTGAAGGAGATTTTACATTTCAGTTTAGCAAGGTCAAAAATAAAGCAGACACAATAATTTTAGACCCACCCAAAGCAGGTGTTGAAAAGTATGTGTTAATTGAATTAAACCAATCAAACCTAGAGAAAATTATTTATCTTTCTTGTAATCTGCCTTCTTTAGTTCGTGACCTTAAAATTCTTGATAACTTTAAAATTACAAAAATCCAGCCTTTTAAAAACTTCCCCCAAACCGCTGAATGCGAAACTTTGGTAGTGCTAAGCCGAAAATAAAAAAGTTGTTTACCTGTCGGTAAACAACTTTTTTTAAAGACTTTAAGTTATTTAAAGTTAAAACCAAAAATCAAAGATGCGCCAAGTTCACCTTGTGGTGCTTTTGGGTTTAGTCCTTTAACTGGTAAACTGATGTTAATAAAAGTATCGTAGTTTTGTTTTTTGGCAACAGAGACTACTGCGTCGTAAACTAAGCGTTTAAGTGCTTTTTGAATTAGGTCTTTTTTGTTGCCAGGTTCTTTTAACAACTCTTCTAAGGTTTTGATAGGATCTTCTCGGTTGTCAATAGATGACGGCATTAAGAAACGACCTGAGAAGAACTCAGAGACAGCCGGAGACTTGTAGTAGTAACTGCAGTCTTCTTTACCTGCTGGCAAATCAGGACACTTATATCGTGGACGAATGGTGTTGATAACTTTGTTTTTAAACTCCCCATACACGCCAAGTGAGTTTTTTTCACGGTACTCAAAGTCAAAAGTAATGTCAAAAGTTTCTCTGCGGTGACAACGGTGATAGGTTTTAGGAAGCGGTTTTCCGGGTTCTGGAATAGACTCTGGAAAATCAAGTCTGCCGGTTGTAAGTAAGAAAGGAGTTTTTAAGTATTTAGCCCCGTCTTTTTCTATTAAAAGTTCAAAGTTGCGTCCATTTACTTGATTTGAATTTGCCTGCAGTTCATTAAAAATACTTTGGATGAAAGTTTTTAACTGTTGGATGTTAAATATCTTAAAGAAGTCGTTGTTTAGTGGAGTTAAAGTATTTAGTTCTGTGTTTTTTAGATAAACGTTTGGATCTGAGTTGTAGTAAAAAGTTTTTTTAATCCAATCAGCGCCTTCAAACTCAGGTACTAACTCACCTGGTTTTCGGCTTTGAATTGATCTGGTTGTATTAAACAGGGTAAGTTCTCGGTTTTCAAATTCATGGGCGCTAAAGTCTAGTTTAGTAGTTCTGCGCATATCTTGAAGCAGAAAACCTGGTGCTCCGTTAATACCAATATAGCTGTCTTGCATGTAGACAAAAGACTTAAATAATGCCAGTCTTTGTAGTTCTGGGCTTAAGGCTTTAACTTCATTCATTTCAGACTCAGGAGTTTGACTAGTTTCATAATGCCTATCGTGGTTCATATAGTGGACTCCGTCAAGGAAGTTATTTTCAATTTTTGAATTAAAGAAATAAGAAGCAGTAGCCTCAAGTTGACGATATCCGTATCCATGGTTGCGAAGAACCGAGTTTGAAAAAGTTAATTTTGACTTAACCACAACAACTCCGTGAATTCCCCCAAAATAAGCCGGAACAGATTTGGAGTTATCTAGATGCAATACAGGTCCACTTACTCCGGCGTTGCCAGCAACTTCAATATTGCGAACAGTGTTTGTAACATCAGCCTGAGTGAAGAACGAAAAAATACCATAAGTGTGGTCAGGGAAACCAAATTCAGCAAAGTCTATCGTGTAGTATCTGGCGATATTACTTGCATCAATTTGAAAGTAGTTGCCGTTAAGGTTTAGTGAACGGTAGTTCTGCTCACCACGACTAAAATGAGCATATCGCCAGTAAATTGAACCAATTTCGCCTATTTTGCTTTCAATAGGGTCGCCATTGTCGTCAACTCCGTATTCAATTTGTTGTGCACCTTTGCGGTTTTTTTCTAAAAGTAGGTCGCCTTCTGGTGCCACAAAGTTTGGTTTTGGTGGGATTTTTTCAAATTGACCAGGCAAATCCTCTACTTTAATATTTCGTTGTAAGAACACATTTGCGTATTTTCTCGCACCACGCACATACATTCTTAGTTCTAAGTCTGTATAGGCATTGTGTCCTTCTTTTAAAGTAATTTCTTCGCGGTCTGTGTATAAATTAGTTTTAGTTATATTGTTAGTAAGTTTAGAAATTCCGGAAATTGTGGCCTCAACCATAATTTTTTTGTTTTTTAATGCAGGGTCTTTAAAAGTAATTTTGCCAGCATTAATTTCATACTGAGACTGTCTTAAGAGTGTTTTGCTTTCACTATCTTTTAACACAAATGTAGGAATAATTTTTTTAAATAGCAGTTGCTCAATGCCAAACAAAGTCTCAATAGTTGTAATAAACTTGTTTTCAACATCGCTAAAGCGCGCCTTTCTGATGTTTGCAGAAAGTTCAGGTATATATTCGTTGTTCATTCCGACTTCTTTGGTGTATTTTTTGTCAAAGTCTTTAAAAGTCTTACTGCGTTCTTTCTTTTCGTTGTATTTATAGACTTGTCCGTTTAAATTAAATTTCTCAATAGTGTAGGAAACTGAATAAACATATTGAGCTACAGTAGTTCTTCCGTCCTTTGTTTCGTTGTAATAAACTCGGTGAACTCCAGGTTCTTTAAAGGCAAACTCGTTGTTTTTAATTTCAAGGTTGTCTATAACCGCTTGTTTAGTGTATTTTGTGTTAATAACTCTTTTGCG
>CAUTRH010000052.1:0-4557 GCA_963540905.1 uncultured Acholeplasmataceae bacterium
AAGTTGATGTCTTTCTCCCCGCCTCTCTTTTTCGTATATAAAGATATTTTTTTCCTGCAACATCTTTTATCTCAACCGAACCATCATAAGGTATCAAACAGGGTCTTGCTTGCAATTCGGCTTTAGTTCGTAGTAAATTTTGGATTTTTTCAAAATTGTTTTCCTACGCTCTCCTTTTGGGGACATTTATATATACCACTTTGTCCTCTATTTTGCAAGCCGTTTTTATAATAATTTAACCCAAACTTTTCACAAAAATATAACTAGTCGTTTAAAAATAAAATTACCTGTAAAAACATAACCTTCTTACCGAAAAAAAATACCGCTTATGTTTGCTATACTGCTGAAAAACAGTATAGTGAATACAAAGCAATAACTACTTCTTTTAATGTTCTTTTAAATACTGTCAGACAAATTAAAAAACCACTTGCCGAACACACTGTTATCACTTATCAAAAATACCTAGACCTTGGACTTAACAAAGACAGAACAATTAAAAAAGTGGCAATCAATAAAACAAAAATGCAGTCAGAAATAGACAAAGCAGGCTATTATTTTATGGTTTCATCTAAGGCTCTTTCTGAAAGTGAAATTCTTTCAATTTACAAAAAAAGAGACTTAGTTGAAAAGTTCTTTAAGAACTTAAAAACTGAACTGTCTCTTTCTAAAATATATGCACAAAATAGCAATTCATATGTTGCCAAAATCTTTATTGGCTTTATTTCTCTTATTGTTAAATCCTACATAAATACAGCGATTAAGGGCAGTAGTATTGGCGAAAATGAAACAATGAAAACCACATTCAACGAACTTGAAAAAATCCAATTGCTGTTAAGAAATGATTACTATTCTTTGATGTTTCCGTTTACACGAAAACAAAAAGAAATTATTAACGTAAATAAGCGTAACTTATAGTTAGTGTCATAAAAGGTTGAATGCTTAGGATGATAATTAAACAAATAGTGCTATAATATTTGTAGGAAAAGTAGGAGGTAATACATGAGCGTTATATTTATGGATACAGCAAAAGTCATGTCTAAAGGACAGGTAACTATTCCAAAAAGAATTAGAGAACTTTTGAATTTAGAAAACGGTGACTACGTTACTTTTGTAGTAAATAAAGATAAAGTAGAAATTCAAAATTCTAGTACCTTTATTAAAGAAAAAGTTGAAAAATAAAAGAAAAAGGAATAAAAATATGACAATAGAAGAAGTAAAGAAATTAATTCAAAATGGAGAAAAGATAGATGTTGAATTTAAAGAATCTAGAGATGCTTTAGCAAAAAATGTTTTTGATTCTGTGTGTTCTTTTAACAACAGAACAGGTGGGCATATTTTACTTGGCGTAAACGATAAAAAAGAAATTATAGGTGTAAGTCCAGACAAAGTAGATAAGCTAATTAAAGAGTTTACAACTACAATAAACAATCCACAAAAAATAAATCCTCCTCTTTATCTTCAACCAGAAGTTCTTACCATAGATAATAAAAAAATAATTTATATCAGAGTACCGGAAGGCACACAAGTATGTAATCAAAACGGTAAAATATGGGATAGGTCATTTGATGGTGATATCAATATCACAAACAATTCAGAAGCAATCTACAAGCTATTTGCGATAAAAAAGCGAGAATATTTTGTAAATAAAGTGTATCCTAATCTAGATATCGCCTTTCTAGACACTTCTGTTATTGAAAAAGCAAGGACAATGGCGGTTAAACGTAATAAAGACCATGTCTGGAAGACAATGAGTGATAAAGAGCTTTTGCGAAGCAGTGGCTTAATTTTGACAGACCCAGAGACTAAGTGTGAAGGAATTACTTTAGCTGCAATCCTTTTATTTGGTAAAGATAACTCGATAATGTCTGTTCTTCCACAACATAAAACAGACGCTATTTTTAGAGTTGAAAATAAAGACAGGTATGACGACAGAGATGTCGTCATAACAAACTTAATTGATAGTTATGAAAGACTTATGGAATTTGGGCGCAAGCATTTAAATGACCTGTTCGTTTTAGACGGGATTTACAATGTCAACGCAAGAGACAGAATTCTTAGAGAAATAATTTCAAATACTTTAGCCCACCGAGACTACGCTAGTGGTTTTCCTGCAAAAATGATTATAGACGATGAAAAAATCGTAATTGAAAATAGCAACTTGCCACATGAATTGGGTGCCTTAGACTTACATAAGTTTAAACCATTTCCTAAAAATCCTCCTATATCAAAAGTTTTTAGGGAGATCGGTCTTGCAGATGAGTTGGGGTCTGGGATGAGAAATACATATAAATTCACTCAACTTTATTCAGGAAAAAATCCACTTTTTGTGGAAGAAAACATTTTTAAAACAACAATTCCACTAAAGAAAATAGCGACCCAAAAAGTAGGTCCAGTATCGGACAATGTCCCTCGAAGTGTCCCTCGAAGTGTCCCTCTAAAAATTGAAAATAAAATAAAAAATATAATTAAAAATGACATCAAAGTAAGTCGCAAAAATATAGCACTTATCATAGGAGTTAGTGAAAAAACAATTACAAGATATATAAAAGAAATTACTGAAATTAAATATGTTGGTAAAGGAAAAAACGGTCATTGGGAACTAATCAACCAAACAAAAAATAATCACTAAATGTTAAAATATAGATATAAAAAGGCCTTTTTAGGCTTTTTTATATTGTTTAAAGTCTTGATAACCTTGGGCTTATGGATTATTTTTATCTCCAATTAAAATAACTTATGAGTATACTAAGTGTGTTTAAAGAGATAATAAATTATATAAAAAGTATATTTAGGTTAATATTTTTTATCTTAAGAAAATAACGGATAGAAAGGCAAAATATAAGCATAGTGATTGTTATCAGAATGTCCCTCGTAGTGTCCCTCGAAGTGTCCCTCGAAAATCTAACAGTCTTTGGTTAAAAACTGCATTAAAATTACCTTAAAACTATAAACTGAATTTTGTGAAATTAGACATTTAACAGCACCGTCAACTTATCTTTTTACACAACAACTAATAAAAACGTTTCTTGTACTTTGTTTTGGCAGATTTAAGTTATAACTTACAAGTCTTTTTATTACATAAACATCAAATTTTAATGAGTTTACTTAAACTTTTATGTGAATCGCACGACCGGAAAAATGTGACTTTAAATACATTTTTATTAGTTAAACAGCAGTTATCACTGGATATTTTTATTTTTTTTGAAAATATTCAGTGATAACTTGACTTTAACGCGACTATATAAAAATTTATTACAGAGGGGACAAACTTTATAAAAAATTTTAAGAGAGAAATGTATCTATCAAAAATCAAAGTATTTTTATTTGGGAAACAATCTAACAAAAGTAATTACAGGTATTAGACGCCGAAGCAAATCTACGCTGATGAAACGGTATCTAGATACATTCAAATTTTAATTAACGCAAAGTTCTCTATGAATGTAGCAGATTTGACATGAAATCCAAACAATACTTAAAAGAAGAAAAGAAATACTATTTAGCAGACTTGAGTTTTTATTATGCTGTGAACACAGACAATAGAATAAACTTCGGTCCCAGCCTTGAAAACATCGTTTTTGTTTTTGCAGGGAGTAAAGAATACTCAGTTAGTGTCGGGAGAATTGGTCTGCTTGCATATGATTTCATATTAAGAGATTTGGACAATAATTATTCATACATTCAAGTTGCCTACACTATTTGGGCAAACTTAGAGACTGAAAACAAAGAATACTTGTCACTTGAAAAAATCAATGACAATTTCCCTAAATATGTAGCAACTTTAGATTATTTAGAACAAAGAAGAAGCGGGATAAAACATATAAATTTAGTTGATTTTATGAAAAGCAATTCAGATTTTTAAGAAGTAAGGAGAGTACCACGAGTCTAAAAACACCAAATTGCCAAGTAGAATAAAGCCAAATTGCCAAGTAGAATAAAGCCAAATTGCCAAGTAGTTGATTATAAAGCCAATTAACTATACAATATACTTAAGGAGCAAATATGCCTGAATACCTAAACCGAATCATAGAATATAAACTAAAAGAAACACTTGAAACTTGTGGGGCTGTATTGATTAAAGGACCAAAATGGTGCGGAAAATCTACTACTGCTTTGAAATTCGCTAAAAGTGCAATTTTTATGCAAGATATAGATGAAAAAGAACAAAATATAGCACTTGCTAGAACTTCTTCAAAGATTTTTTTAGCAAAAGAACCGCCTTTGCTTATAGATGAATGGCAAGTGATACCGTTTATTTGGGATGCAGTTAGATTTCAAGTTGACCAAAGAAGTAAGTTCGGCCAATTTATATTAACACGTTCATCAACTCCTCTCTCTAAAAATGAAAAATCACAAATTATGCACTCAGGAGTCGGTAGAATTACTACTATATATATGCGTCCTATGTCTCTTTTTGAATCTTTAGAAAGTACAGGTTCAGTTAGTTTAAGTGAACTTTTTAGTGGCGTTTATCCAATGGGAGTAGTTTCTAAATTAAACTTACCAGACTACAGTTTTTTAATATGCCGTGGTGGCTGGCCACAATCTGTTGGTCTGCCT
>CAUTRH010000053.1:0-4316 GCA_963540905.1 uncultured Acholeplasmataceae bacterium
AAATACGAACCTCATTTAGCATTATATACTAAAGATGGAATAGAAATATTTGAAAGAATTTTTAAAAATATATCTAATTATTTAAATCCTAATTTTTTGATATTTTTAGAAATAGGAGATGGTCATTACAAAAAAATAGAAAAAGTAATTAATAAATATTTAAAAAATATTAAAATTTCAGCTGAACTCAGACAAGTGGTCTGTAGATTAAACGATGAAAGTGAACTAGTAAAAATTATTGATGAAATTAAAAAAATCCAGTAAACGAGGTACACCTCAAAATTACTGGATTTTTGATTTTAGGGCTTATTATTAAGCAAAAATTAGATTTTGTTTTAAAGCAAGGTTATAAGCCTGTTTAGTTTCTTTTACTTTAATGTTAAGTGTTTTGTGAGCTTTATCTATAACTTTTTTGGCAGCGTCTAGGGCTTCAACGTGGAGTTCAGCGCCGATGTGTTTTTCTTCTAGTTTCAAGGTAAAGTCTTTAGTGCTTTCTTTAAACTCTTCAGTTTTTCCGTCTTTTAGTTTTAGATACCATCTGTATTCTTTAATTTCTTTTTTAAAGCTGTGCGCTTCTACTTTAAGTTCATCACCAACTTTGTATTCGCTTTTTAGATGGTGAAAAAGCATAACTTTTTCGTGATGGTGATGGTGATGATGATTAGTTTTTTTGCTATTATCGTGGCAGCTTCCTAAAGCAAATAAAGCAACCAAAACAAATAGAGCAAATAATAATTTTTTCATAATATATCCTTTCATAAGTATATTTTTTATCAAAAAAAATTACTTACATATTAAGTTTAGTACAAATTAGTTTAATTTGCAAATGATTAGCATTTGCAAATTAAAATACAAACTATTTTTGAGCAAATTAAAAACGCTTGGAAATCCAAGCGTTTTGGTTTTAATTTTTTGTAATTTTATAGGCAAAAGTATTTGAAATTTCTTTAAAAGTATCGCCCAAATTCATAATTCTAATAATTTTTTTAGTGTGTTTATCACCATTTACATTGATTTCATAAACTGCTTTTCTCGTAATTACTATAAACTCTGAGTTGTTTTTTGCAAAAACCACAGCCTCTTTAGTACCAGATGGTTGAGATTTATAGAAAGGAAACTTTCTGTAGACAACTGTATTTGAATTAAAAGCAGCACTAATTATGAATTTTAACTTAATTTTATCATCATCTTTGTTTGCAACCACGCGGTGTTCTTGTTTTGGCTTGATATGCAGGTAATCTGAAAAAACATCTTTATCTAAGTCTTTAACATCATCGTAGTAGTAAGCCGCCTGAATTTCGTCTTGTTTAAAAGGAAGTTTATATTCGAGCGCTTTGGTTTTTCCTAAAATAAACCAAATAACTGTACCAATTAAAACAAAGTGAAAAATTATAAAAATAGTCTTAATAGTCTTAAGCATAATTAAAGTGTCTCCGCGTATTGAGCGTAGACATCATCAAGTCCACGACTTTCTCGTTCTTCTTTGGTAAAAATGTGTATCCAGATTTGCTCGGTGGCAATCAAAGTCCAACCAGAGCCAGTTTCAACTGACTTAAACTCAGGGTAGCTTTTAACTCTTGAAACTAAGGCTAAAGCCTGTCGTTCAGTTGCAGTTCCAATAACTGCGACGTCAAAAAGTGGATGGATTCCGGTAAAATTGTAGTATTTAATATCTTTAACGTCAATATCATTTAAGTCTTGGCTAATTTCTTTTAATCTAAGTGAGTCCATTTTTACTCCTTTTAAATTACATAATTTCTTGTTTTAATTTCTTGTAAGCATCAATTTGTATTTGCTCAGGTTTAATGCCTCTGGATTTTAAACTCTTGAAAACGCCTTCAAAAACTAATACGCAAGCCTTATTTAAGTCTTGCCACATCACTTTTCTAATTTCTCCAAGGTCCGAAAAAGTTCTCCTCATTTCGGCTTTATCTGAAATAAAAAGAATTTTGCCCAGTGTAGAGATTTCTGGAGTTGGAGTTGTGTGCATAAATACTGAGTTTGATTGGTCTTCAGATAAATCAATTAGTTCTGAAAATAAATAAGCAGATACTGGACCATGTAGCAAATTAGTACTATTTGTCTGTTTTAATTCAGGATATACAAACTTAACTAAACTATGAGCCTCGTCTGTATTAACGTGTTTGGCAAAATCGTGAATTAAACCCGCAAGATACGCCTGGTTTTCATCAATTTTCCAGTGTCTTGCGAGTTGCCTGCACATTTTAGCGGTAGACAGAGAATGCAAGTATCTTTCTTTGTCTTGTCCTAATTTAGTTTTCAAGGCTTTTTTTAAATATTTAACTTTTGCTTTAAAGTTAGTGTTTAAATAATATCTAAGCAAGTTTCTTTTAAAATAGTTAGGTTTAAAAAAACGAATAAAAGCAAAAATAATTTTTTCTCTAAATCTGTTAATTTTAGTCAAAAAACGTTCACTTATGCAATCTATAGACTTGACTAAAAATGTCGCTTTAAATTGCATTTTATTACTAAAAACAACATCGGTCAACAACTGGTCACCAATAAAGGCTGAGTTTGGACATTTTATTTGTTCAGTTCCGCAAATCTTTTTGCCAGTTTTAGTAAAAGGCTTTTTTAAGTTAAAAAAACCTTTGGTGGCAGGCAAGGTATTCAAAAGTTGTCTAGATTTGCCTGAATTGCTAAAAATATGCAATTTAAAATCAACACATAATTTTTTAAAAAAATCAACAGTTTTTTTAGAAAAAGAGTTTTCTTTATAAGAAAGTAGAGTGTTGTCTAAATCAAAAATCAAAGTGTCAACACCTTGATTTTTAAGTTCTGTTAAAGGAAGGTTAAAGATACTTTTTAAATATGCAGTAAACCTGTATTTAGACATTATTGGTAAACTTTAAGAATTTCAACATCAAGGCTTTTGTTTTCAGAAACCTTGAAAGAAACTTTATCGCCTGCTTTGTGATTTTGAATAGCACGGCCCAGCGGAGTTTCTACAGAAATTTTTAAAACACTACCACTAAAAAGGTCAGTTTCTTGGCTACCAACTAGTTGGATGTTTTCAACTGCTTTATTGTGTAGATATTTAAGTTCAACTTTATTGCCAATTACGCAAATATCATCGCGGTTACTTTTAATAATAACTGCGTCTTTTAAAATGCTTTCTAGTTCTTTAATTTTGTGTTCAATTTGCGCCTGCTCATTTCTAGCAGCATCGTAGTCTGCGTTTTCAGACAAGTCACCTTGAGCGCGCGCTTCTTTAATTGCTTGAATGTTTTTAGGGCGTTTAACAAACTTAAGTTCGTTAAGTTCACTTACTAATTTATCGTACCCTTCTTGTGTTAATGCATTTTTTTTAGCCATTTTTCCTACTTGTTACCTACTAAAGGTTATACAACATAAGTGATTTTTAACTTCGCTTTTATGTGAAAAAAAGGCGAAAAAAAGATATAATTTAGACATGCAAATCACTAAAAATAAGTTAGAAATAATTAAGTTAACAATTGCTGCTGTTTTAACCGCAAGTGCAGTTGCAGTTAACTCACTATACTCATATATCGTGCCAATTGGTATGTTTAGAGTACCTTTTTTTATCGTTGCTTTAGCCGTGGTTGCGATCGCTTTTGGTCCAGCATATGCACTGATTACTGGCGTAATTTACGACCTTTTGTTTGGGTTTTTAAATTCACTTGGTTATCTTCCTATCTATGGATTTGCTACTTATTTTTGGGTACTGCTTTACTCAATTATTTGCTTTAAAAGAATTTCTAAATTAACTATTTTTTTGGCAACCTTTTTTGGATATCTTGGATATACTTTGATAAACACTTTTGCCACTTGGTTTTATTTTGACAAACTTGCTTTTTTAAGCCTGTTGCTTCGCTTAGGTTTAACCTTAATTTTCACACCAATTTTATTTGCCCTAATTTGTCTGCTAATCAATAGATTTAGTGAAATTGATAAGTTAAATATCACTAAAATAGAGTTTCTTAAAACCAAAGAATTAGAATACTAATTTAAAGTCTTTCGCTAAATACTAACGAAGGAAAAACAACCGCTGATTTTTGTGCTTCGCCTAAAAATAAAATTGAAAATTCATTTAGTGCTGCCTTAAAGCCCTTACCGTGATTTGGGTGAGTTAAATGCGCATGCTCGTGCAAAATAGTTTCAATAGCGAACTCTTCTTTAAAACAGATCAAAATTGGATTTAAAATAATTTCGGTCTTATCATTAACAGTGCGTTTACATTTGCCATAGTAGCCTTTGACTAATTTAAAACTATAGGCGTCTGCAACGGCGGTAAGTTTTTCTTTTGCGTGGTTTAGAAATTTAAAAAGAAAGTC